>CALGOY010000327.1 GCA_937960725.1 uncultured Bacillota bacterium | reverse complement strand
CTTATCTCTGCTATACAAGAATCAATCTGAAAAAGCTCCTAGCCAAGGGAATGAAAAATCAGAGCAAACTGAGCTGGATCGGGGATCAAATGATAGGGATATAGCGGCAGCTCTTGTAGATTTTGCACTTCAGCAGCTAGGAAAGCCTTATGTATATGCGGCAGCGGGACCAAATGCCTTTGATTGTTCGGGATTTACTACATACGTATATAAAAATTTTGGCGTAATACTTCCCCGCACTGCCAAAGATCAAGGGTATGGAGAGTATGCGCCTAAGGTCGGAAGAGAGGATTTGAAACCTGGCGATTTGGTGTTTTTTAATACCAATCCTAACGATAGCGATTTAAGCGATCACGCTGGTATATACATAGGAGATGGCAAGTTTATCCACGCTTCCTCGTCTAGTACGATCAGAAGAGTTATAATTAGCTCCATGGATTCAGGCTATTACCAAAGGGTGTTTTCTTGGGGAAGAAGGGTATTCAAATAATATATTCATATAGAGAAAATACACGGCAAAATTGCCGTGTATTTTATTTTTGGGACTTTAGGATTATTTTCAAATATCGCCTTAATTTTTATTTAATTCATAGCAGGAATTTATGAATGGATAGAGAATTATTACATAAAAGTGGTTGAAAGTGGAGGAAAGTGGTGAGATAATACTAAAGAGGGGGGGAAGGGATGTTTATTGGGGAGTACCAACATACGATCGACCCCAAAGGCAGAGTCATCATGCCTGCAAAGTTTAGAGAAGACTTGGGCGATAAATTTATAATCACCAAGGGGTTGGATAATTGTTTGTTCGTATTCCCCCAAGAAGAATGGCAGAGCTTTGAGAAAAAGCTCCGTTCCCTTCCTCTGACCAGCAGAGATGCAAGAGCATTTACCAGATTTTTCTTCTCCGGCGCCATTGAATGCGAATTGGACAAACAGGGTAGAGTTCTTATTCCGGCTAATTTAAGGGAGTATGCAGAGCTAGAGAAGGACTTGGTCATCGTTGGTGTATCATCCCGAGTAGAAATATGGAGCAAGGAAAAGTGGAATGCTTATAATGAAGAAAACTTGGATCACGATGATATAGCTGAAAAGATGGCGGAATTAGGAATATAAGACGGGAGGAAAATTATGTCATTTCACCACATTCCTGTATTGTTGAATGAAACGATTGAACTACTGGATTGCAAGCCTGGCAGCGTCATAGTGGATGGAACTTTAGGTGGAGGAGGCCATGCCAGCGAGATACTTCGTAGAATTTTACCAGGGGGACTACTCGTTGGTATTGATCAGGATCCCGCAGCGTTAAAAGCTGCCAGAGAGAGACTAGTATCCTATGAAGATTCGCTGATAACAGTCCACGATAACTTTGCAAATTTGGAAGAGATAATGCATAGATGTTCATTATCCCATATAGATGGCATGGTTATAGATCTAGGTGTTTCTTCACATCAGCTAGACAAAGGAAGTCGCGGATTTTCATATCAGGAAGATGCAAGGCTTGATATGAGGATGAATCCAGATCAGGATTTAAGCGCTTATGAAGTGGTAAATGAATACGAAGAAGCTAGACTAGCTCGCATAATTGCTGAATATGGTGAAGAAAGATGGGCCAAGAGAATAGCGCAGTTTATCGTAAAAAATCGTCCTATCGAAACTACTGGTCAGCTGGCCGAAGTGATAAAAGCGGCCATACCAGCTAGGGCGAGAAGACGTGGACCACATCCAGCAAAAAGAACATTTCAGGCTATACGGATTGAAGTAAATAACGAGCTGGAAAACTTAAAGCAGGTGTTAGAGCAGGCTGTTAGCTTTTTAAGGCCCGGAGGCAGGCTATGTGTTATTACCTTTCACTCTTTAGAAGATCGCATAGTTAAAAATGCCTTTAGAAATATGGAAAATCCATGCACCTGTCCACCGAAAGCTCCTATTTGCAGCTGTGGTAAAAAGCCTTTAATCAAAATTTTAACCAGAAAGCCTATTAAGCCTTCTGATGAAGAGGTTGAGGCTAATCCCAGAGCGAGGAGTGCAAAATTGAGGGCTTGTCAAAAATTGTAACATGTATGGAGAATATAACATAAATAGTAGGGGGGCCGAATAAAATTGTTAGTAGCGGAAAAACACTATTTGGAAGATTATGCTTATGAAGTCAGTGCAAATAGTTTAAATAAAGAGATAAAAACTGTAGAGGGTCCAAAATACAAAACCCAACCTAAAGCTAGAAAAAAGAATAAAGTAATGCCCATTGTTATGGTTTTAATTGGATTTGCATTAAGTTCAATAGCGGTAGCCCGTTATGTTGTGATCGCACAAAACCATTCGGATATCCTGAAATTAGAGAAGGAACTTGAGGAAGAGTATAAAAGGGAGCAGCAGCTAAAGCTTGAGCTAAATTACTGTGGAGATTTAAAGAGAATAGAGGAGTACGCAAAAAATAATTTGGATATGGATTATCCAGATGAGGATCAGGTGCTTTATGTGCAGCTTCCGCAACAGGATCTGGAACAAGCAGAAGAGGAAACAGAGAAAGATACAAGGGATGAGTCAGTAGAAATAGCCCAGGAGGATCAGAGTAGAAAAACTTTATGGGATAAGATTATCAGCTTGCTAGATTAAAAATAGGGAAGGAGATGCATTAATGGCTGCACCAGGGGTTACCAACCGGAAAAGATTGTTGATATTGCTTCTGGGGTTTACATTGACTTTTTTCGGGTTGACGGTGCGGTTGGGCTATATTCAGCTGGTATGGGGCAAAGAGCTCCAAGCCAAGGCAGTTAACCAATGGACCCGTAATCTCGATGTATATCCTAAGAGAGGAGATATTAAGGATCGGAATGGAGTAATACTTGCCCAGAGTGGTAGTTCAGACAGTATCGCTGCACGACCTAGTCAAATAGAAGATCCAGAGAAAGCAGCGGCGCAATTGGCCCCAATTTTAGATCTAGATTATGAAACTTTATATAAAAAACTATCTGATACCAGCAGCTCTTTTGTATGGCTCAAGAGGCAGGTATCGCGAGATGTAGCCAACCAGGTTAGGGCGCTTAACATCAAGGGAATAGATTTTACTGAAGAGCCTAAGCGTTATTATCCCAATGGAAATCTGGCCTCCCATATACTTGGCTTTACGATGAAATATGCTGAGGCAGAAGAAGGACTAAAAGGTCAGGAGGGCGTAGAGCTTTACTATGACAAGTACTTAAAAGGCTATCCTGGCAAAATTGTTATGGAGACAGATGCCAGAGGCAGAGAAATGCCCAATAACGTAGATCGATATATACCGCCTATAGATGGCTTAAACTTAGTTTTAACCATCGATTCGGTGATACAGCATTTTACGGAAAAAGCCGTGGCCGACGCCATGGATAAGTATAATGCTAAAAAAGTATATGCCATCGTGATGGATCCCAACACAGGGGAAATATTGGCTATGGCCAATAAGCCTGATTTCGACCCCAATAACCCGCCGAGGGAATTGGGATATGAGAAAATGCAGGATTATATCAAGAACTTTGCCGCTAAGGACAGCCTGGATCCAGGCTCTACCTTTAAAATTATTACTGCTGCGGCAGCACTAGATTCGGGAGTTGTGACCGTCCATTCGTCCTTTGATTGTCCGGGGTATAGGATAGTGGATGGGCAAAGGATCAGGTGCTGGAGATCGGGAGGTCATGGGCATCTCGACTTTGCTGGAGCTGTCCAAAATTCCTGTAACCCCGCTTTTATGGATATGGCGCTTAAAATGGGGACAGAGCAATTTTATAAGTACATATATGATTTTGGTTTTGGTCAGAAAACCGGAGTAGATATATATGGGGAAGCCCAGGGAATACTCATCCCGGAGAATGCGGTTAAGACCGTAGATTTAGCCAGGATTGGATTTGGGCAATCGGTTTCCGTAACTCCCCTACAACTTATAACAGCTACTTCTGCAGCTATAAATGGAGGCAAGCTTATGCGGCCCCATATAGCTAAGGCCTTTACAGAAACATATATTGATGAGGCCACGGGGGAAGAAAAGGAGAAGGTGATAAAATCCTTTACTCCCCAGAAGATTAGACAGGTTATCTCGCCTGAAGTGTCCGAAATTATGCGCGAGGTTCTTGAAAGCGTAGTTGAGGAAGGTAGTGGAAGAAATGCTCATATACCAGGTTACCGGATCGGAGGCAAGACAGGAACTGCGCAGAAGTATGGTGAAGATGGCAAGATAGTCCAGGGGAAGCACATAGCTTCCTTTATAGGATTTGCGCCGGCAGACGATCCAAAGGTCATCGTATTCTTTGCAGTCGATGAGCCTGAAGCAGCTGTAGACTACGGTAGCGTGGTGGCAGCTCCATACGTCAAGAAGATACTGGAGGATACCCTTCCTTATCTGGGAGTTGAGCCGGTATTCGATGATGAGGAAACTGATGAGCAAAGTAAAACGGTGATAGTCCCCGACGTAATAGGTAAGCCACTGAATGAAGCTGTAAATGAATTGAAGGAAGTGGGACTACAGTATTTAGCAGAGCAGAGCGGGACGATAGTCAAGGATCAGATGCCAAAGCCGGGGGCTGAAGTGATGATAAATACGACCGTTCTACTGTATATGGAGAATGAAGCAGTGCAGGAAGAGCAAGCTGAGGTTGGAAATCAGGAAAGCCAAGAAGGCAAGATTCTTGTTCCCAGCGTTATTGGAAAATCTATTAGGGAAGCGAATAATATCTTGGTATCCAGTGGACTTAGGATACGGCTTGAAGGCTCGGGCATTGCCATAAGCCAGGATCCCCCTGCGGGAAGCTATGTGGATCCCGACACCGAGGTGACTGTTAAATTTGGAATTCCTGATGAATAATTGAGAAAAGATGATGGCGTAGCCTTACGCAGTATAGGCTTACTATATTAGGTGAATAATATAGAATAATAATACAGAATAATAATACAGATATAATGAAATCATATCTATAAATCATAAGAGGATGGGAAAGCATATGAAACTAAGAGAATTATTAAAAAATATACCATATTTGAAAGTCGAAGGGTCTTTAGAGAGACCGGTTGAGGCCATGCATTATGATTCAAGGAAGGCAACTCCCCGGTCCTTGTTTTTTTGTATACAGGGTCTGACTGTAGATGGACATGACTATGCAGGGGAAGCCGTTAGAAAGGGTTCCCATGTACTAGTTTTGGAAAAGGATGTAGAGGTAGAAGGAGATATAACGAAAGTATTTGTTGAAAACAGCAGAATAGCCATGGCCCTTATGGCCAAAAACTTTTATAAAAATCCAGCGGGCAGCGTACCGCTTATAGGAGTGACGGGAACCAACGGAAAGACTACAACGACCTATTTGATTAAATCGATATTGGAAAAATTCGGCCACAAGGTAGGCTTGATAGGAACTATTACCAACATGATTGGGGACGAAAAAATCCCCTCACGGCACACCACCCCCGAGTCCCTAGATCTGCAGAAGTTGTTTAGGGATATGGTAGATCAAGGAGTGGATAGCATTGTGATGGAGGTATCTTCCCATTCCCTGGCTATGGAAAGGGTAGGGGGTTGTGAATACGATGTAGGGGTATTTACCAATTTATCTCAGGACCATTTAGATTTTCACAAGACCATGGAAGAATACAGAGAAGCAAAGGCAAAGCTATTTAGTCAAAGCAAAGTATCCATAATCAATATTGATGATGACCACGGTCAATGGATGAAGGAGAGGGCAGCCGGAAAGGTCTATAGCTATGGCATTCGTAAAGATGCAGATATATATGCTAGGGATTTGGAAATTACTGAAAAGGGAGTGTCTTTTATACTTTACACTCCGGAGGGGAACCATCCCGTTAATTTAGGGATACCGGGAATTTTCAGCGTATACAATGCATTGGCGGCAGCGGGAGCCTGCTATGCCTTAAATATTCCGCTTTCTGTGATAGCTAAGGGATTAGAGGCAGTTAAGGGAGTAGCGGGCCGCTTCGAGCTTTTAGATACCCAAACTGATTACTCAGTAATACTGGATTATGCCCACACTCCCGACGGATTGGAAAATATATTAAAGGCAGCTTCCCAGTTTGCCAGAGGGAGAATAGTGACCCTGTTTGGATGCGGAGGGGATAGGGATCCCGCTAAACGCCCGGTAATGGGAGAGATTGCAGGTAAGTATTCGGACTTTTGTATCGTTACTTCAGACAATCCTCGCAGCGAGGATCCGATGGCGATCATAAATCAAATCATACCTGGAGTAGAGAAAGCCAAATGTCCTTATATAGTCATTGAAGACCGGAAAGAAGCCATTAGGTATGCCCTGGAAAATGCTCAGAAAGACGATGTTATTATATTGGCCGGCAAAGGCCATGAAACATACCAAATTTTAAAAGATAGAACCATTCACTTTGATGAAAAAGAAATTGTAGCTGAAATTCTAGGAAGGGAGAAAGTATGATGAGTTTTACCATAGAGGAAATCTGTACTGCAACCGGAGGGGAGCTTATTGGGGGATATGATAGAGCTACTCCGGTCAAAGGCGTTAGTACAGATACTAGGACGATAGAGAAAGGACAGTTGTTTATTCCCTTAATAGGCGAAAATTTTGACGGCCACAAATTCATACAAGATGCTGCTTTGAAAGGAGCAGGGGCGGTTATTACCCAATATCCTGATGTCGATGTTCCTAGGGAAATTCCAGTTATATTGGTCAAAGACACCTTAAATGCCCTGCAGGATATTGCTGCCTTTCACAGAAAAAGATTTGATATACCTATTGTAGCCGTTACGGGCAGTACGGGGAAGACGACAACCAAGGATATGATATATTACGTCCTGTCACAGCGCTATAAGGTTTTGAGAACGGAGGGCAATTTAAATAACGAAATCGGCCTTCCCCATACCCTGCTAAGGCTCAATCACAGCCATGAAATAGCGGTGGTGGAGATGGGGATGAGCGGATTTGGAGAGATCCACAGGCTGGCCGAAATAGCCAGGCCCAATCTAGGGATAATTACCAATATAGGCCTATCCCATATAGAAAAGCTTGGAAGTAGGGAGAATATTCTTAAGGCTAAGATGGAGCTATTTGACTTTTTTACGCCGGAATGTACCGCAATATTAAACGGAGATGATGAGCTGCTTAGAGGTATTGGAGATAAGCTGCCCTTTACTGTGGAATATTTTGGAACTGATGAGCATGTTAATTACCGTGCAAGTCGGATTAACATAAGCGAAGATGAAAAAATTACCTATGAGGTTAACATAAAAGATAAAAGCTATTCTATTGACATTAATGTTCCAGGTAGACATAATATATATAATAGCTTAGCAGCTATAGCTGTGGGCATGCATTTTGGACTTAGGATCGATGAAATTCAAAAAGGTTTAAAGCACTTCAAACCGGGAGCCATGCGGCTTAATATCATAAACACCCGCAATAATATAAAAATTATCGATGATGCCTATAATGCAAGCCCCGATTCAATGATTGCATCTATCGCAATTCTTTCCCAGTCTAAGGGTAATAGGAAAATTGCAATTTTAGGCGATATGCTGGAGCTAGGCCATTATTCCGAAAAAGCTCATCGGGATGTGGGGACTGCAGTGGTTGAGCATGGCATTGATATTCTTATCACTAGGGGAAAAGATAGCCGCTGGATTGGAGAGCAGGCGCGGAAACTGGGAATGGATGCAAAAAATATATATAACTGCGCTGATAATAGAGATGTAATCAATCTGTTAGATACAATGGTAAAGGAAGGGGATACAATATTAGTGAAGGGTTCAAGAGGAATGAGGATGGAAGAGATTGTATCCCATCTTGTGGATAGAGAGTTTTGCCAAGATAGCCTTCAGTAGCTGTCTTTACAAGAGAGGAGGAGTTGCAGTTGGAGAGGCTCGTATATTCTGTGATTTTTTCATTTGTTACCACCCTAGCTTTGGGGGTTCTTATGATACCAATGCTAAGAAGGCTAAAACTAGGGCAGAATATCAGGGATGATGGGCCCAAATCCCATTTAAAGGAAGCAGGAACTCCGACTATGGGGGGAATCTTTTTTACTATAGCTATAGCTGTAGTTGCTCTTCTGATGGCCTCAGATAGCTTGGACTATGTAGTAGCCGCTGTCTTGGTTATGCTCGGATTTGGCCTTATAGGTTTTATAGATGATTTTATAAAAATTTATATGAAGCGTTCCCTGGGCCTTAAGGCCTACCAAAAGATTTTAGGCCAGCTGGTGATTGCGGTTATATTTTCATACTATGCTTATAAAAACATAGGGACCAGCGTATATATACCTTTTTGGAATGGAGAATGGGATCTGGGAGTATGGTATATTCCAATTATGACTTTTATAATTTTAGGTACGGTAAATAGCGTCAACCTGACGGATGGGCTAGACGGACTGGCCTCCGGCGTTACCTTGATTGTTTCCGCCACTATGAGTATCATTGCCGCTTATGCTTCCCAAAAGGCTATAAGCGAAGGCCTTGCTTATATAGGGGTGAATTATAAAAACTTGATGATATTCTCTGGAGCAGTTGCCGGAGCTTGTCTTGGTTTTTTAAGATTTAATGCTCATCCAGCCCAGGTTTTTATGGGAGATACGGGAGCGATGGCACTAGGCGGGGCTGTTGTATCGGTCATGATACTTATGAAATTGCCTCTGCTGCTGCCGATAATTGGGGGCATATATATGGTAGAAAGCCTCTCAGTTATCCTCCAGGTTATTTCCTTTAAGACCAGAGGTAAGCGGATTTTCAGGATGAGTCCCCTTCATCATCAGGTTGAGCTAGGAGGAATGCCAGAGACTAGGGTGGTGGCTATGTTTATGATTGCTACCGTTATTCTTTGTTTGCTGGCATTGTTGGCTGTATAGGAGGAGTGTGCTTTATGAGTTATGCTGGTAAAACTGTATTAGTAGTCGGGCTAGCTAGAAGCGGTATGGCAGCCAGCAAAACGCTAAAGAATCTAGGGGCCCGGGTACTAGCCAATGATTTAAAGACCGAAGATCAATTGGAAAAAGAGGCTAGGGAGCTAAAAGCTATGGGAGTGGAGCTGCATTTGGGCATAAAGCCCGACGGGCTTATAGATCAAACGGATTTAATAGTGCTAAGCCCAGCCGTACCAATGGATGCTAGCTTTGTGCAAAAGGCGATCTCCCAAGGCAAAGAGGTAATCAGCGAAGTGGAGCTGGCATATAGATTATGCAGGGCGCCTATTGTGGCTATAACGGGGACCAATGGGAAGACCACCACAACAGCTTTAGTTGGGGAGATTCTTAAAGAAGCGGGGAAGACTGTCCATGTGGTGGGTAATATCGGAGTGCCATTTGTTGGGAAAGTAGATGAGATCTGCAAAGAGGATATAGTGGTAGTTGAGATCAGCAGCTTCCAGCTGGAAGCTATATCACAGTTTCACCCAAGAGTTTGTGCCATTTTAAATATTACGGAAGATCATCTAGATCGACATAAGACTATGGAAAACTATATCAATACCAAGATGAGGATATTTGAAAACTGCACCGATACAGATTGGCTGATTTTAAACGGCGATGACGATGAAACGGTAAAAATGAAAGAAAAAACCCAAGCCAATGTTCTATTTTTCAGCAGAAAGCATATCCTAGAGCAAGGGGCATGGGTAGAGGATGGACAGCTGGTGGTGGATATAGGGGAGGGCAAGGAAATAGTATGTCATGTAGATGATATCTTTATACCTGGCAGCCATAATCTTGAAAATGCTTTAGCGGCTACTTTGATGGCCCGCACACTGGGGGTAAGCCCCCAATCTATAGCTTCTACTTTAAGGAGCTTCAGGGGAGTAGAGCATAGAATTGAATTTGTAGATATAATAGACGGGGTCAAATTTTATAATGATTCCAAAGGGACTAATCCAGAGGCTTCAATTAAGGCTATACAGGCTATGAAGGGGCCTACTGTTTTGATTGCCGGTGGATATGATAAAGGAAGCGATTTTTCCCCGTTTATTGATGCTTTTGGAGATACTGTAAGACATATGGTAGTGTTGGGGAAAACGGCGGATAAGATTATAAAAGCTGCGCAGGATAAGGGGTTTGCCAATGTACATAGGGTTAAGACTTTAGAAGAGGGAGTAGTAAAAGCTTTCAGCCTTGCAAAGCCTGGTGAGAATGTTCTCCTTTCCCCGGCCTGTGCCAGCTGGGATATGTTTAAGGATTTTGAAGAAAGGGGAAGGGTATTCAAAGAGGCGGTTAAGGCTCTCAAGGGGGAGAAAAGATGAAAAAAAGGCCCATGGACTATCCCATATTTTTAACAACTATACTGCTGGTATGCTTTGGGGTTGTAATGGTTTTTAGCTCTAGTTTTTATTACGCCCTCAACAATCCCGATATTCAGGATGGCTATTATTACTTCAAGCGGCAATTGCTTTGGGCTGTAATTGGATTAGGCGCTATGCTCTTTATGGCTAATTTTGACTATTGGAAATTGGATAGATATGCAAAGCTGATACTAATAGTCAGCATATCTCTACTAGTAGCTGTACTGGTAATAGGGCGGGAGATAAATGGGGCCAAAAGATGGTTGATAATTGGGGGAGTGAGCGTCCAGCCTTCTGAAACCGCCAAGTTTGGATTAATTGTATTCTTAGCTAGCAGCTTATCAAAGCGAAGGGATAAGATTAAATCTTTTTTCCAAGGGATATTGCCCTATCTCCTTATTTTAGGTTTAATGTTTGGTCTCATCATGCTCCAGCCCAACATGAGTACGGCCGGGAGTTTAGTGCTTCTAACCCTTGTAGTTTTGTATGTAGCAGGGGCTCGGATGTGGCATATACTTGGCTTGGTGGGAGCTGGAGCTGCGGCAGCCGTTGTTCTAGTCCAAATGGCTGATTATCGAATGGAGCGATACATGGCCTTCTTGGATCCATGGGCAGATCCATTGGATACCGGCTATCAGGTGATACAATCCCTATATTCCCTGGGCTCGGGAGGGCTTTTTGGGATGGGGTTAGGCCAAAGTAGGCAAAAATATCTATTTTTACCCTATGCCGAAACCGACTTCATATTTGCAGTGATAGGGGAAGAGTTTGGATTTATTGGAGCGACTTTGTTGATAATACTATATCTAATCCTGATATGGCGGGGAATTCGCATAGCAATTACAGCACCGGATTTATTCGGATGTTTGTTGGCTACAGGGATTATTGGAATTATAGGGATTCAGACGATTATCAATATAGCTGTTGTAACCTCGTCGATGCCTCCAACTGGGTTACCCCTTCCTTTCATTAGCGCAGGCGGCTCATCGCTAGCATTTTTCATGGCCAGCATAGGGGTTTTGCTAAATATATCCAAATATGCAGAGGCATCCTAAAGTCTCCAGCAAAAGCTCGGTAGTAACACCTCTATAAATGCTGCATAAAATGATAGTGGATCATTGCTTGGTATACTTCATTTAGCAATTTGAAAGAGGTGTTATGCCGTGGCTAAATATATAATTAAAGGAGGAAATAAACTCGAAGGGCGCATCAGGGTGACGGGAGCCAAAAACTCCATTTTGCCCATTTTGGCTGCAGTTATACTTACATCTAAACCGGTTATCATCCACGATTGTCCTAGACTGACCGATGTTGAGAATATGTTACTTATTCTAGAAGCTATCGGTTGCAAGACAAAGAGGGAAGGAACTACCCTTATAATTGACCCTTCCACTTTATCAACTTCGGTGATTCCGGATCGCTATGTGAGGGAGCTCCGCTCGTCAATTATATTTTTGGGGGCTATGCTAGCTAGGACGGGTAAAGCAAGGGTGACCTACCCGGGAGGGTGTGAGATTGGCCAAAGGCCCATAGACTTACATCTATCTGGACTAAGACAGCTGGGAGTTAAGATTGATGAATCCCATGGATATCTGGATTGTTCAGTCGATGAACTTAGAGGAGCAGATATTCACCTAGATTATCCGAGTGTTGGGGCAACAGAGAATATAATATTGGCTGCCAGCCGAGCAAAGGGATATACTGTAATTAGAAATGCTGCTAAAGAGCCGGAGATCGTAGACCTTCAGAATTTCATAAACTCCATGGGAGGAAATGTCTCCGGAGCTGGGACTAATACCATAATTATTGAAGGTAAAGAAAAATATGATACGACAGAGTATACTGTCATACCTGATCGGATTGTAACGGGTACTTACTTATTGGCTGCTGCCATAACAGGAAGCAGCATAATGGTAGACAATGTAGTTATAGAGCACATACAGTCTATTATAGCTAAGCTTAGAAGCTCTGGCTGCATTGTTAAACCCTATAAAAACTCCGTTTATATATCTGCTCCTGAAAGACCCAATGCAATCGAGCATACTATAACCCTACCTTATCCAGGTTTTCCAACAGATATGCAGGCTTTACTGATGAGCTATCTAACGATAGCCCGAGGTACCAGCGTGGTTACTGAGACGATCTTTGAGAACAGATATAAGCACGTGCCGGAACTTAGAAGGATGGGAGCCAATCGTAGGGTAGAAGGAAAGCCTGCCATAATTCAAGGGGTCGATAGGCTTACCGGGACTACTGTAGTTTCAAGGGATCTAAGGGGAGGTGCAGCTCTGGTGTTGGCTGGCCTGCGGGCCGACGGCTGTACTGTTGTAGAAAATATCCATCATATAGATAGAGGATATGATAATCTGGAGGGGAACCTAAGGAGTATAGGCGCTGACATTGTTAGGGAAGAGGATTGATATTATACAGCAAAAATAAACAGAGGGATTGGGAAGGAGCTATCCTTTCCAACTCCTCGCTTGCAGTTTTACTGCTTTCCTATACATCTGTCTATAGCTGCTATTTATGAGATGGAGTGATTTGATGGGGGTCCAACAAAAGAAAAAAGGGATGCTACTGATTCTTATATTGCTCTCGGCCTTGACGGGGATGGTTTTAATAGGGGCTGAGATCTTTCAGATCAAAGAAATAACGGTTTTGGGCAATGATAAAATAGTGTATAATGATATAGTAAACAGATCGGGTATTGTATATGGAGATAATATATTCAAGCTGGATAAAGAATTGATCGAAAAAAGAATAGAGATGGATCCTTATTTAGATGTAGTTTCTATAGAGCGAAAGTATCCAGATCGGGTAATTATAACAGTTAGAGAGAGAGAGCCTGCAGCTATTATTCCATATTTAAACTCTTATTTTATCATTGATAAAGAGGGATATATTCTGGAGATCAAAAGTGAACTAGGGGTTATTGAGTATCCTATCGTTCAAGGTATTCCCATAAATAGCTTTGTAGTTGGTAAAAGAATTGGGGTAAATGAAGAGTATCAATTGACTGCCCTGCAGCGAATCCTAGATTCTGTATATGAGCTGGAGCTGCAGGATCAGATATCTGAAATAAGGATGGAAAATATTGACGATATATATATGGTGTTAAATACAGGAATACAGGTAAGAATTGGACAAGCGCTAGACGTTAAAAAGAAACTTATATGGCTGACAAGCGAGGATGTTCAAAAAACGATAAACGGAGTTTTGGGTGGAGTTTTAGATGTAAGCGCTGCATCGCAACCTGTTTTCTATCCTGGTGGAAGTTGAGGTGAGCTTATGAAGAAATCTATTAGTGCTCAGCTTGCTGTTGGACTTGTAAGCCTTATACTAGGACTTGCACTAGCAGGCCAGTTTAAAAATGTACAGAAGGTTGGTGGCAATGTATCCATCCAGCGAACAGAGCAATTAACGGCTGAGATCAAAAAGCTGAGGGAAGATAATGAGGAATTGATAAGAAGGATACAGGAATACGAAGATATTATCGAAAAGTATGAAAGCGCAGCCGAGGAAGAAGGCAGCGAATATCAAGCTTTAATGGAGGAACTATCTAAGGTCAAGATGCAAGCAGGATTGCTCCCGGTGGAAGGGCCTGGGGTTGTGGTGACGGTTGATAATCTCTATATTAACGATATAAGCGGCGGTGGTCAGATCGTCCAGGCTGTACACTATGAAGACCTCTTAAAACTGGTGAATGAATTAAATGCCGCTGGGGCGGAAGCGATTGCCGTCAATGGTGAACGGATCGTTGCTACCACCGAGATTCGAAATGCTGGGGATTATATAGTGATTAATACAAACAGGCATTCAGTGCCATTTGAAATTAAAGCTATAGGAAATCCCGAAAATCTAGAAGCAGCCCTCAAGCTTCTAGGTGGAGTCGTAGATAATCTGGGGGAGATATTGGATATAAAAATAAGGACAGAGGACAAGCTTACTATACCTGGCTACGATGGAATAATCAATTATAAGTTTGCACAGCCTCTTCAAGATAAAAAATCGTGAGGAGATTCGCAGCATGAATAAAAAGAAAGATATATGGATACTCAGCTTGATAGGGGTATTGGTGGGCTTTTTGCTGATAAGGGCCTTTGATGCCCAATATCCCGAATTAGGTCTAGGTAGTATGCTGTCCTTTGAGAGAATTGGCCGATATATGGATGCTGATAGAATTAAGACAATTGAGTCCTATTTGAATGAAAAGGAACTCTTGGAAGAAAGAAAAGAAAGGTTGATGGAGAAGCTTAGGTCTTTAGAGGAAGTTATATCGATATATGAAAAAGCTGCTGCCGAAAAAAGCTATGATGGCGAGGAAATACAAGAAGAGCTTACTAATAGCCGAATTTTGGCAGGAGCTATAGATGTGGAAGGGCCGGGGATTGAAATTGTATTAAACGATAGAAAGCGGGAGAGCATCCTAACCAATGATCCGGGAATGTTGAGTTATTATATCGTACATGATAGCGACTTGCTAAACGTGGTGAATGAACTCCGTGCTGCTGGGGCGGAGGCTATTGCTATTAATGGTGTCAGGATACTTGCAACTTCCCGAATCAGCTGTGGGGGCCCTACCATTAATGTAGGTAAGGAACAGCGATTTGCACCCCCATTTACAATCCATGCTATCGGAGACCCAGATGAGCTGGCGGCATATTTTCAAAGGGAAGACAGCATTTATCATACATTAACATTTTGGGGGCTTGAATTTAGCATAGCTAAAAAGGACAGAATTGTAATTCCTAGATATATAGGGGGAGATTTATTTAAGTATGCAAAACCAGTAGAAGAGGGTGAATAAAGTGTGGATACCTATTTTAGGCCTTCTAATCGGCATTATACTAGGGCTGGTAATTCCCGTTCAGATTCCAACTGCTTATGCATCCTATATGTCTATTGCTGTGCTGGCGGCGCTGGATTCTGTATTTGGCGGGATTCGGGCTAGTTTGGAGAAAAAATTTGAAACCGATGTGTTCATATCAGGTTTTTTTGGGAATGCATTTTTAGCTGCAGGCCTTACCTATATAGGGGATAGACTAGATGTTCCCATTTATTTAGCAGCTATATTTGCATTTGGAAGTAGGTTATTCCAAAATTTTGCGATGTTGAGAAGGTACTTATTAGCATATCTGCGGAAAAAATTCGTTGCTCAGGATGAAAATAGTTAATAAATAGATTTTATTTTAATCAGATTTATGATAACATTAAGTATATATAATTAGAATATAATTTTTATTTTAGGTTGATTTCTATTGAAACTTTTGGAAAAAATTTTTTCGTATAACCGTAGTATAAATTATTTATGAGTTTTCGAATGCAATAGTAATATAGTTTATTGCTTTAAAATATCACCTATATCCATTATGGGGCGATGGTATTAATTTAACCGAGGGGGAGGATCAGTTGTGCTGGAATTTGATATCGAGATGGATCACTTTGCTCAGATAAAAGTAGTAGGCGTTGGAGGCGGAGGAAATAGCGCCGTTACCCGCATGATCCAGTTTGGATTAAAGGGAGTAGATTTTATATCCATCAATACGGACAAGCAGGCCTTGCATTTATCTGAGGCTAATCACAAGATTCAGATTGGAGAAAAGCTCACAAAGGGGCTAGGTGCAGGCGCTAATCCTGAGATAGGGAAAAAAGCTGCGGAAGAAAGCAGAGATGAGATAGAGCAGTCCTTGAAAGGTTCAGACATGGTATTTATCACCGCCGGTATGGGCGGAGGAACAGGTACAGGGGCAGCTCCTATTGTGGCGGAAATAGCAAAGAGCATGGGCATTTTAACGGTGGGAGTTGTGACGAAGCCATTTTCATTTGAAGGCAGAAAGAGGATGCAAAATGCCGAAATGGGGATAGAGAATTTAAAGAAAAATGTAGATACTCTCGTTATTATCCCAAATGACCGCTTGCTCCAAGTAGTAGAAAGGCGGACCTCTATGATAGAAGCATTCAAGATCGCCGATGATGTTCTCAGACAAGGAGTACAGGGTATATCGGATTTGATAGCTGTACCGGGTCTGGTAAACTTAGACTTTGCCGATGTAAGGACTATAATGAAGGAACAGGGACTAGCTCACATGGGCATTGGCAGAGGCAGCGGTGAGAACAGGGCTACAGAAGCGGCTAAACAGGCCATTCATAGTCCCCTTTTAGAAACGAGCATCCAGGGGGCAAAAGGAGTACTGCTCAACATTACTGGAGGCGCTGATCTAGGGCTTTTCGAAGTGAATGAGGCAGCAGAACTGGTAGCTCAGTCATCGGATCCAGATGTAAACATAATATTTGGTGCAGTAATTGACGAAAGTTTAGAGGATGAGATTCGTATTACTGTAATTGCTACAGGTTTTGAGCAGCCGTCAGATAAAGCTTCAGATGAAGTTGCAAGAAGAAATGATAGCTGGACAGGTACACAGTCTGGCTCTAGATCTTCAAAGGATGAGTATAATGATCTTTTAGATATACCTACTTTTTTACGCAGAAGTAGGTTTAAGTAATTAATTTAATTAAATAGATGCACATATACAAAAATAAACGACAATAAAACATTTTATTGTCGTTTATTTTTTTGCCTTGAAGGACAGCTTTCTACAAGTTTTTATGACTAATTGATGTATAATAAGGACAATGTAATGTAAAGGAAGGGAATGGGGTGGCGGTAGAATATAGATATTTGGATATATTATGGATAGATAATTTACTTATGAATTTTATTATACTTTGGATTACATCAAAAATCGCAAAAAGCCAAGGAGCTGTATGGAGGCTTTGGCTAGCAGCTCTATTAGGGGCTACCTATGCGGCTGCGCTTTTCATTCCGCAGTTTGAGCTGCTTACCAGATTTACAATGAAAATCGCTCTTTCTCTGACTATGCTACTCATTGCTTATGAATTTAACTCATTGAAAGAATATTTAAAAATACTAGCTACTTTTTACGCTGTGACTTTTGTGTTTGGAGGAGCTGCCCTGGGCCTATATTATTTTACTGAAGATACCATAGAAATATCCGGAGGAGTATTCTATATAAAAAACTACCCGGTTAAGGTACTATTTATTTCTACTACGTTAGTAATTATTTTATTCCGCGGACTTTGGATTATTATTCGAAATAGACATTTAAAGTCGAAGCTTCTATACAAGGTAGCTATCGAATTTGATAAAAAAAGCGTGTTAGTCAGCGCACTACTAGATACGGGAAATGCACTATGTGACCCCATAAGCCATGCCCCCGTCATAGTTGTTGAATATCAACAGATTAAGTCTATATTGCCCATAGAGGTTAGGATGGTTTTTACCAGTGAGCAGGAAAATGACCTGGAATTTGTAGCAAAAATGATCAGCAGCTGTTCATGGGCTGAAAGGTTTAGAATGATTCCATATACGGCTCTGGGTAAAGCCAATGGAATGTTAATAGGTTTTAAACCCGACCGGGTATTGGTGTTTATGGATGAAAAATGGCATGTAATAAATAATACTATTATAGGAATATATAATCAAAGGCTGTCAAAAGATGAACAATATCATGCTCTGATACATCCTGAAATCATAGCATGATGCTTATTATATTGGGGAAGGAGGGCTTCGATGGGATTTCATAGAATGCTTCGGGCAAAGCTAAATTACTACTTGCAACGGTTGAAAATCGAACTTTTGCGGAGAATTCCAAACCTAGGAAGATTTCCGATTTTTTATATCAGCGGAAGCGAGGTACTTCCTCCTCCTCTATCGCCAGAAGAGGAGAGCCAGCTATTGGAACAGCTGAGAAAAGGGGACGAATCTGTAAAGGGGACGCTTATAGAGCGCAATTTGAGGTTGGTAGTATACATAGCCAGAAAATTCGAAAACACCGGCGTAGGGGTAGAGGATCTGATTTCTATAGGAACTATCGGACTTATAAAGGCTGTTAATACTTTCGATCCCTTCAAAAAGATTAAGTTGGCTACATACGCTTCCCGCTGTATAGAAAACGAAATATTGATGTATCTTAGGAGAAACTATAAATTAAAAGCGGAAATATCCTTTGATGAGCCATTAAACATTGATTGGGACGGCAACGAGCTGCTATTGTCGGATATCCTAGGTACAGATAACGATTTGGTGTATAAATATATCGAGGATGAAGTAGATAAAGAGCTATTAAATATTGCTATAAATAAGCTGTCAAGGCGGGAGAAGAAGATCATGGAGCTTAGATTTGGCCTAAAGGATGGTACGGAAAAAACCCAAAAAGAGGTGGCGGACCTTCTCGGCATCTCCCAATCTTATATTTCCAGGCTGGAGAAAAGAATTATAAAAAGATTAAAAAAAGAGATCAATCGCATGGTATAGGCTGCTTTAGCGACATAAAGAGCATATA
>CALGOY010000326.1 GCA_937960725.1 uncultured Bacillota bacterium | reverse complement strand
CTGTCCATCATCTATTATCAGATATTCTAACTTCCCATTATTAGGGTTTACCAAAAATTCCTTAATCTTTCCACATTCAACCCCTTCGCCTATAGCTATGAGCGGAAGGTCGAAAATCTCCCCAATCCTTCTCATCCCCGTCTCCTCCCCTAATATAAATAGCTATTTTTTCCCTTCTTCCTTCATCTCGTTCATCTTATATGCCAGTACATACAAGCTATCGCTTAAATGGACATTCTCTACAACAACCGTTTCAGGGGCTTCCACATCTACCGGGGCAAAATTCCAGATGCTCTTTATACCAGCCTCAACCATTTGATTCGCTATCTCCTGTACCTTCTCCTTAGGAGTACAAATAATACCTATTTCTATATTATTTTCGATAATATAGTCTTTCATTTTATCGATATCATAGATTTGAATACCGCGAATAGATAGGCCTATCAACCTTGGATTCACATCAAAAAGAGCCTTTATGTTAAAACCTTCTTTTTCAAAACCGCTATAATTCGCCAGTGCCTGTCCCAGATTTCCTGCTCCCGCTATAATTACGTTATATTGCTCATTTAGTCCCAAGATCCTCTTGATCTGTTGATACAATTCACTGACATTATAGCCATAGCCCTGCTGTCCAAATCCACCAAAACAATTAAAGTCCTGGCGAATCTGAGATGCGGTCAAACCCATCCTTTTGCTCAATTCTTTAGAAGATATCCTCTGTATGCCTATCCTATCCATCTCTTGTAAATACCTGTAATATTTTGGCAATCTTCGAATCACGGCTTCTGATACTCTACTTTTTCCTTTTGACATATTATATGCGAACCTCCAATCTACCCTCTCATGCACCGCATGGGGTTAACAGCTTTCCTAATAATGTTATTTTTTAACAGTCCATATTTATATGATATCATTATTATGTCTACAATGTCAATCTTAGTTAAATTATACACCTTGAAAAGCTTTTGTTTTAAGAGTTTTTTTGTTATTATATTTGTTATTATGAACTAATATGATACAATGAACCTAGGAGGTACAAATTTATGATTTCCATAGCTTGCGAACGTATAAGCAAATCCTTTGGTTCAAATACGATATTAAATGAAGTAACTTTTTCCATAAATCATGGCTGCTGCATGGGAATTGTAGGAGCAAATGGAGCTGGCAAATCCACTTTGTTTAAAATTATTATGAATTATATTACCCCGGATAGCGGGAATATATATATCGCCAATGGCATGACCCTTGGCTATCTTCCACAAAATACCGTGCTAGAATCAGATAAAACGATCTGGGATGAGCTTTTGCAGGTATTCTCCCCTGTACTTGAGATGGAAAAGAAGCTCCGCCAGATGGAGCTCGATATGGCCAATTATGACGAGATGGATGAAAAGCAATATCAAAAGCTCCTAAGCGATTATTCCAACCTTCAAGCAGAGTTCGAAAAATCCAATGGCTATGGATATGAAAGCTCTATCAAGGGAGTATTGGCCGGCTTAGGCTTTAAACCGGAGGAATATAATCAGCCTATTAAACAATTGAGCGGCGGGCAAAAAACCCGCGTTGCCCTAGGGAAAATCCTTCTGGAAAAACCTGATATACTGTTGTTAGACGAGCCCACAAACCACTTAGATCTGGAGGCTACCCAATGGTTAGAAGGATACTTATCAGATTACCAGGGAACCATACTGATGATCTCCCATGACCGATATTTTCTGGACAAGCTATGTGATTATATACTAGAGATCGAAAATACTCGCGCCCGCCTTTTTACTGGCAACTACTCGGAATACAAAAGAAGGAAAGAAGAATTAATTAAACAAAATCAAAAAAAATATGAAATACAACAAAAGGAGATCGCCCGTCAACAGGAAATAATACAAAGATACCGTTCCTATAACCGCGAAAAGAGCATCAGAGCAGCTAAAAGCAGGGAGAAAGCCCTAAGTAAAATAGAAAGGCTTGAAAAGGTATACACTCCTGAAAACATCCGCCCATCTTTTGAAATTAAAAGACAGAGCGGGCGGGAAGTTCTAAATGTAGAAAATGTCAGCAAGTCTTTCGACGGCAAACTTTTATTTGAGAATATATCTTTCTCTATCCGCCGTGGAGACAGGGTAGCCATCATAGGCCCTAATGGCTGTGGTAAATCTACCCTGCTAAAAATAATACTAGAAAATATAGAGCCTTCTTCTGGGAAGATCGAGAAGGGAACCGGAGTAGATATAGGTTATTATGATCAAGAATTGACAAGCCTTCATAAGGAAAATACCGTTATCGATGAAATTTGGAACGACTTCCCAAATCTTACCGAATTGGAAATTAGAAATGTCCTGGCAGCTTTCCTATTTAAGGGAGATGATGTATTTAAGACCATAGGAAGCCTCAGCGGCGGGGAAAAGGGCAGGGTAATGTTTGTAAAACTTATGCTGGCTAAAAACAACTTTTTGCTGCTGGATGAACCTACAAACCATTTAGACATGGCATCTAGAGAACAGCTGGAAGATGCCCTGTTAGAATATCCTGGAACGATTTTGGTAGTATCCCACGACCGCTACTTTTTAAATAAAATAGTGGACAGAATACTAGTTATGCAGCCCCACGGGATGGAGGAGTATCTAGGTAATTACGATGATTATATAGAAAAGAAAAAATCTCTTGCCGCTCTTAACGAAAGCCAATCCAAGCCAAATATCACTAAAACCGCTTTGAAAGAACAGAGGAGGCGGGAAAGAGAAAAGCAGAAAATAAGGCGGCAAAGACAAGAGGAAATATATGAATTGGAGCTTCGTATCAATGAGCTGGAAGACAAAATAAAAGATCTAGAAGAGCAGATGTGCGACCCTAGCCTATACGATGATATAGATACTATGCTCAAGGTGCAGAAAGAGTATGAAGAAACAAAACAGGAGCTAGACTCTGTATATGCCCAATGGATGGAGAAAGTGGAATAAAATAAAGCCTGCAAATGCAGGCTTTATTTTATTCGTATTTAATTTGCTTTATGCCTTGTTTTTAGTGTAATTTAGTAAACCTCCAGCCAATATTACCTCTTTTAGTCGTGGCGATAGGGATAGTTTTACTTTAATATCAAAATTCTTAGTAACATTGGTAACCACGATCTCATCGCCATCCTTTATCTGCTGGACAGCATTTTTAATAACCAGCTTATCCCCCTGGCTAATCCTGTCATAATCGGCCTCATCTACAAAGGTCAAAGGAAGAATACCTGAGTTTATCAGGTTAGCCCTGTGGATTCTAGCAAAGGACTTTGCCAATACCCCTTTAATTCCTAGATACAGGGGTACTAAGGCAGCATGCTCTCTGCTAGAGCCCTGACCATAATTGTGCCCGGCAACTAAGAAGCCACCGCCTTCTTTTTTAGCCCTAGCTGGGAATTCCTCATCCACCGGAGTCAGACAATAGTCGGCAAGATAAGGAATATTAGAACGGTAGGGCAATAACTTAGCATTAGATGGCATGATATGGTCTGTGGTAATATTGTCCTCCATTTTAAGCAGTACAGAACCCTGTACCTCATCCGGAAGCTTGGTATTAACTGGGAAGGGCTTAATATTGGGTCCCCTTACTACTTCCACTTCCTCCCCTTCCGGAGCTGGTGGAATAATTGAATTATCCCGGATATGAAAGCGCTCTGGCATTTCTATGGTTGGATATTCTCCCAAAGTTCTAGGATCGGTTAGGACTCCCGTTATTGCCGTAGCTGCTGCAACCTCGGGGCTAGTCAGATAGACCTTAGCACTGGGGGTTCCGCTTCGGCCATAGAAATTACGGTTGAATGTGCGGACTGAAACAGCATTGGTAGCCGGTGCCTGTCCCATACCGATACATGGACCGCAAGCACACTCCAGTATCCGTGCCCCTGCATCGATTAGGTCAGCCAAAGCACCATTCTCTGCAAGCATAGTATATACCTGTTTAGAACCTGGGGAAATAACTAGGCTTACATCTGGATGAACGGTTTTCCCTTTAAGGATGGCAGCTACCCTCATAAGATCTAGGTATGATGAGTTAGTACAGCTGCCGATAGCAACCTGATCAACTTTTATAGGTCCTACATTGGCTACCGTATCCACATTATCGGGGCTGTGGGGTTTTGCTACCAGGGGTTCTAATTTACTTAGATCTATTACTATCTCTTCATCATACTCGGCATCCTCATCGGCCTTCAACTCTATCCACTCATCTTCCCTTCCCTGGGCCTTCATGAAAGCTCTGGTCATTTCATCGCTTGGGAATATGGACGTGGTAGCTCCAAGCTCTGCCCCCATATTGGCAATAGTTGCCCTCTCTGGTACGGTTAAGGTGGCAACTCCTTCCCCAGCGTATTCCATAACCTTTCCTTCGCCGCCTTTTACTGTCATAATCCTAAGGAGCTCTAAAATTACATCTTTTGCCGTAACCCAGGGATTGAGCTTCCCTTTCAAAACGACCCGGCAGACCTTGGGCATGGTCAGATAATAGGGCCCTCCTGCCATGGCTACAGCTACATCCAATCCGCCAGCGCCAATAGCCAGCATTCCTATTCCTCCCGCAGTGGGAGTGTGGCTGTCGGAGCCCAATAGTGTCCATCCAGGTCTAGCGAATCTTTCTAAATGCACCTGGTGGCAAATTCCATTTCCTGGCCTGGAAAAGTATATTCCATGCTTTGAAGCCACAGTCTGAATATATTTATGATCATCTGCATTCTCAAACCCTGCCTGGAGGGTATTGTGATCAATGTAAGCTACAGATTTCTTGGTCCTTACCCTTGGAACTCCCATCGCTTCAAATTGAAGATAGGCCATGGTTCCAGTTGAATCCTGGGTCAACGTCTGATCGATGCGAATTGCGATTTCAGAACCTGCTTTCATCTCACCGGATACCAGATGGGAGCTGATAATCTTCTGAACCAGATTCTTTCCCATACTACTCCTCCTTAAGTCTTATTTAGAGCCTGAACTCTCTTTATAATATTATTGTATATTGTATAATAATGATATAAATGCTGTCAAGCTAGCTTAAATAGCTACAAAAAAAGGATATAGGCTAAACCTATATCCTTGCCACATTGGTTTCACGGGCAGCTTTTATTACGGCTTCAGCTATTGCTGGAACAACCCTTTTATCCAAGGGGCTTGGTAGAATGTAATCTTCATTCAGTTCATCCTCGCTGACGAGATTAGCAATAGCATAAGATGCAGCAATTTTCATCTCTTCGTTAATTTCTTTTGCTCTGCAGTCCAGTGCCCCGCGGAATATGCCTGGGAAAGCAAGGACATTGTTGATCTGGTTTGGAAAATCAGACCGTCCAGTCCCAACTACCCTTGCACCAGCCGCTTTGGCTTCATCGGGCATAATCTCCGGTACTGGATTGGCCATAGCGAATACTATGGGATCGTCGTTCATGGACTGAATCATTTCTTTAGTAACTACATTGGGGGCTGAAACCCCGAAGAATACATCTGCTCCCTTCATAGCATCCGCTAAAGTACCCCGTTTATGCTCCCTATTCGTCAGCTTGGCCATGAGTGCCTGCTCAGAATTTAGCTCTTCCATTCCCTCGCAGATAATACCAAATCGGTCTACCATTATGATATCCTTGAGGCCTAGATTGAGAAGATGTTTAGCAATAGCAATTCCTGCAGAACCCGCACCATTAATAACTGCTTTTACACTACTTATATCTTTTTTAACTAACTTAAGGGCATTCAGGAATGCAGCTGCAACTACAATAGCTGTCCCATGCTGGTCGTCGTGGAATACCGGAATATCACAAATTTCCTTTAACTTCCTCTCCACTTCGAAACAGCGGGGTGCCGCAATATCCTCTAAGTTTATACCTCCAAAGCTGCCGGAAATTAGGTAAATAGTTCTAACTAATTCATCTACATCCTTAGTTCGTATACATATCGGAAAGGCATCTACCCCCGCAAACTCCTTAAATAGGACACACTTTCCTTCCATAACCGGCATCGCCGCTTCCGGACCTATATCTCCTAATCCCAACACCGCCGACCCATCGGTAATAACAGCTACTAGATTGTTGCGGCGGGTAAGCTCATAGGACTTGTTAGTATCCTTCTGGATAGCCAGACAGGGCTCTGCCACCCCGGGAGTATATGCCAAAGACAGATCTTCCCTGCTATTGATGGGCGCCCGGGATATTACTTCAATTTTCCCCTTCCATTCGTAATGCTTCTTTAGAGCTTCTTCCTTTATATTCATCAGTTACACAACCCCCTGTTATATTATTCAAATGGGAAGCGGTACTGGGTAAGCCCTAGTTCATCCCGAATTTGAATAAGTTCCTTCTGCACTGACTCATTGATCTCAACCCCAGTATCTTTTCTCTCCATCCATGCTAGATACTCTTTCTCTCCAGCTGTATAGATCCGATCATGCCCTGGAGCTTTTTCAGAGTTTCTAAGCTCTCTCAGTATATCGCCTGCAATTTTCTTAAAGGTTTCAAGGCCCATGAATGCTTCCGGATCAATAGCGATGAAGAAATGGCCTAGACGATAAGGAACTTTTTCTCCATTTGGACCAATACCCGTTAGACCTCGCAGGAAATTGCCCTGCTGCAATGCTGCTGATAATATCTCAACTACTGTAGCATATCCATATCCCTTATAGCCGCCCATCTCCTCACCTATGCCTCCTAAGGGGGCTAGCGCTGCCTTACCTTTTACTAAATCTTTGAGGATTTGCTGAGAATCAGTTAAAGCTTTTCCATCCCGCCCTATGACCATTCCTTCTGGAGTATCCTTACCAATGCGGGCAAAATGTTCGATTTTTCCTCTTTGGGTTATAGAAGTAGCACAGTCCAATACAAATGGGAATGGCTCATCTGTTGGCATTCCAAAGGTGAGGGGATTGGTTCCTAACATATTTTCTACACCAAATGTTGGAGCAATAGATGGCCTAGCATTGGTACCAGTTATACCTATGCATCCTGCATCCGTTGCCATCGTAACATAATATCCAGCTATGCCATAATGGGTGGAGTTCCGAACAGCTACCATGCCCATTCCGTATTTCTTAGCCTTTTCAATCGCCATTTTCATTGACTTATAGCCTATAACCTGCCCCATGCCATTGTGTCCATCTACTACTGCAGTGGTTGCAGTTTCTTTAACTACTTCAAAATTAGTTACAGGATTTTGTATCCCATCTTTAATTCTGTCTAGATAGATAGGCTTTAGTCGATTAACACCATGGGATGGGATTCCCCTCTTGTCAGATTCAATTAAAACATCAGCACAGATTTTTGCGTCCTCATCCGGCACCCCATATCCACGGAACACATCGATCACAAAATTAGTAATGGTTTCCCAATCAACAATATTGCTCTTTTTGGACATAATAAAACCCCCTATAATAATTATTTTAAAAACTATTAACTACTAATATTAATCCACACCTATACGGACAACAATTGGTGCAACAAAAAAAGAGATAGCACTTATATTCGCAGCTAGACTGCGAATATCAAGGCTATCTCTTCTTCTCCAAGCCTAATATTTTATTTTACCTTACTTTTAAGTATACAACACAATAATATCGATGTCAATTAGGAATCCACAAATGGTATATTAAAACTTTATATCATCTTTAGTATTATTCATCAAGCTTTTCATTTAATTTTTGAATTAATTCATTCAGTTTCTCCTCGGTAAATCCTCCTCTTCCGAAATTAACCAGACCACGCAATGGTGTATATCTCATAATTGCCATCATCGTTGCATTTAAGGCTTCATTCTGAACCTGAGGCGTACTTAACGTAGTTTCATTTTGCATTGTCTTACTCATAAACTCCTTGAATACTGGCTCAAGAATCGGATCTGAGACCACATCCCCTATTAGTGTGTTCCTATGCACTGCTTTCTTTACTGAAACAGTGGATTTTACAAATATCTTATCCCTAAGTACTATGTCCCTGGATGATTTGCCTATCAAAATCTCAAACTCGCCTGTTTCTACATACCAGTCCTTTATGTCTACGTTGTAATAGGCAAATGCTCTCTTATCTAACTCAAAGGTGACTGTCTTCTCTTCACCAGCCTTAAGCTCTAGCTTCTCGAAACCTTTTAGCTCTTTCTCCGGCCTTATAACCGAGCTTTCAACATCTCTAACATATAGTTGAA
The DNA here is from genome assembly GCA_937960725.1 of uncultured Bacillota bacterium. GTDB lineage: Bacteria > Bacillota > Clostridia > Caldicoprobacterales > UBA3941 > CALGOY01. The sequence continues at coordinate 966 of CALGOY010000326.1, read as the reverse complement.
CAACCTCTTTGCCAGCCATATCTCCCGTATTTTTTACCTTTACACTAACTGTTACTGTTTCAGTGTCTAGTATTTCTTTTTTACTTATATTAAGGTCGCTGTATTCAAATGTGGTGTAGCTTAGCCCATAACCAAAGGGGAACAGTGGCTCTATGTTCTTCTTATCGTAATACCTATAACCTACAAATATGCCTTCTCTGTATTCTACCCTGTCCCCTTCTCCAGGGAAATTCAAATAAGAGGGATTATCGCTTAACTTTTTAGGGAAGGTCTCAGCCAGCTTACCGCTGGGATTTGCATCTCCAAATAGCAGGTCTGCAATAGCTCCGCCAGCAGCTTGACCTCCTAGATATGCCTCCAGCACTCCCTTTGCTTTATCTAACCAGGGCATCTCCACCGGTGAACCGTTGCTCAGAACTACTACTAAATTGGGCTGTACCTTTGCTACTTCTTCGATAAGCACGCAGTGGCTCTCTGGCATCTTCATGTGCTGGCGATCATAGCCTTCTGATTCATAATGTTCAGGCAGCCCTGCAAATATCACTGCAACATCTGCCTCTTTAGCTGCTTGCTTTGCTTCTTTCAAAAGCTCTTCGTCTACCTCGTCTTTATCAAGGCTGTAGCCCTGTGCATATATCACATTAACACTATCTCCTGCGGACTTTTTAATCTCCTCGTATATATCATCCAGCTTTGTGGGATTTACGTGGGAGCTTCCTCCACCTTGATACCTGGGCCGTTTTGCAAATTCCCCGATTACCGCAAGGGTTCCCTCCCTCTTAAGAGGCAGGATTTTATCCTCGTTTTTCAAAAGTACCATACACTCTCTTGCTACTTCCCTGGCCAACTGATGGTGGGCTTCTTTGTCATATGTTGCATTTTCTTTCTTATTATCTACTGCTTTGAAGATGATGTTAAGTATTCTCTCAACTACCCTGTCCAATACTTCTTCAGACAGAGTACCGT
>CALGOY010000325.1 GCA_937960725.1 uncultured Bacillota bacterium | reverse complement strand
TTTTCGTTGATAGGCTAATATATCTAGGAGAAAGGAAGTGGGGAGTATGGAAAATTTCATACTTAACAGCGGCACGAAGATTATATTTGGCAGGGATACGGAAAAATATTTGGGAGATGAGATTAAAAACTATGGAAGCAAAGTTCTCCTTCACTATGGCGGCGGAAGCATTAAAAAGATAGGTCTCTACGATAAAGTAGTACAGGTGTTGAAGGATTCAGGGCTAGATTTTGTAGAGCTATCGGGAGTACAGCCCAATCCAAGGTTAAGCTTGGTCCATGAAGGGATTGAACTGTGCCGAAAGGAAGGAATTGACTTTATACTTGCCGTCGGCGGCGGGAGCGTTATTGATTCTGCCAAAGCAATTGCCCTAGGAGTACCCTACGATGGGGATGTATGGGACTTTTTTGAGGGGAAGGCAGTGCCTAAGGAGAATCTACCTGTAGGCGTGGTCGTGACTATTGCTGCGGCGGGTAGTGAAGCCAGCGACAGCGCTGTTATAACCAATGAAGATGGATGGTATAAAAAGGGACTTAACGTAGAGCTTAATCGGCCTAAGTTTGCTATTTTAAATCCAGAAAACACCTTTAGCGTACCTCCATACCAAACGGCTTGCGGTATTGCTGATATGATGGCCCATGTAATGGAGAGATATTTTACAAAGGTTCCTAACGTAGACCTTACCGATAGGATGTGTGAGGGTGTATTAAAATCAATTATGCGCAATGCTCCAATTGTGCTTCAGCAGCCGGATAATTACGATGCTAGAGCGGAAATTATGTGGGCTTCCACAATTGCTCACAACAACTGGTTGGGCACTGGAAGAATAGCGGATTTCGGTTCCCACAAAATTGAACATGAGTTGAGCGCAATATATGATGTCCCCCATGGGGCAGGCTTGGCAGTAGTTTTTCCTGCATGGATGAAATACGTATATAAGCATGATATAAATAGGTTCGTCAAGTTTGCAACCAGGGTTATGGGGGTTGAGATGGACTTTGACGATCCGGAGAGGACGGTATTAGAAGGGATTGAGAGGCTAAAAGATTTCTTCCGAAGTTTAGGACTACCTGTTACCCTCAAAGAGCTAGGCATTCCATACGATAGGCTAGAAGAAATGGCAGATAAATGCACTAAAAATGATACCATGAAGGTGGGCAATTTTGTTAAGCTTGGTAAAGCTGATGTAATGAACATATTTGAATTAGCAAAATAGGTAAAGAGTTTCTCTCTTTGCCTATTTTGTATATGGTAAACGGGGTGCTGGTAATTCATTTCAGAAAATACAAACAACAGTTTTCACTTGTATCGCCATTTTATAGAACTAATTTCCAATACAAGGCTCTATGAAGATGACAAGTCAGCAGCATGTAAGAAAAATAGTTTACAACATAATGATAACTACCAAGCTTACGGAAGGAAGAAGATTATGGAACAGCCCATGTACGAAAGCTTGAAGAGGGGCGCTAAAATAGACTTTGATAGTGGTGGGTAAGTTGTTTACTGTCGGGTTTTATCCCTAGGTTTTAGATTGCTAGGCCGTTTGTCGTTTAATGGTATAGGAGTCCTAAATAATATATTTAGCAGAGCTTTTATATTTAGCGGTATAAGCGGCCATAGATAGGGGGTGTTTAAGCTTCTGGTAGATGCAAGCATCAGCAGCCAAATTAATACGGCTCCTAGAAAGCCGTAGAGACCAAATGCAGCTCCAGCTATTAGAAATATGATTCGAAAGATTCTATTGGCCAGGCTCAGTTCATAGCTGGGAGTGGCATAGGTAGTGGTGGCGGCTATGGTAATATAGAGTATCACCTCTGGGGTAAAAAGCCCTACGTTTATAGCTATTTCTCCAATTAAAACAGCAGCCACCAGCCCAAGGGCGGTAGCAAGGGCATTGGGGGTGTGAATTGCTGCTATACGGAGGATCTCTAAGCCTATTTCTCCAATGAGAAGCTGCCATATAAGGGATATATCGCCCACCTTTTTAGGCCCTATAAATTTCAGAGAGGGCGGCAGAAGATGCTGATTGGTGGCGAAAATATACCACAGCGGAAGGAGAAATAGGGAAGAGAAAACTGCAATAAAGCGCACCCAGCGCAGAACTGCACCTACCAATGGCTTTTGCCTATATTCCTCGGCATGCTGAAGGTGGTGCCAAAATGTGGTTGGACAGATCATGACACTAGGGGAGCCGTCGACTATAATCAAAATATGGCCTTCTACTAAGTGTGCCACGCTGGTATCGGCCCTTTCGGTATATCGGACTAAGGGGTATGGATTTAGATGATGGCCGAATATAAATTCCTCCAGCGTCTTTTCCCCCATGGGAATACTATCTATGTTGATGTTTTGAATTCTTTTTTTTAGTTCTTGAACCAAATCAGGATTTGCTACGCTATCTAGATAGCATAAAATAATATCTGCTTTAGAGCGTATTCCAATCTGCATATATTTCATTACCAGAGACCTGTCGCGAAGTCTCCGCCTGATTAAAGCAGTATTGAAAACCATTGTTTCTACGAAACCATCTCGAGGCCCCCGCACCACCCGTTC
>CALGOY010000324.1 GCA_937960725.1 uncultured Bacillota bacterium | reverse complement strand
TTTTTCACAAGATATCCACCCCCTAGATTTTAAATTTAATGCCTATTAGGAATAAACACATTTATCGTGGCATCCTCTTTCCCCAGCTGAATAGTTTTTTGCTCTTTTCTTCCACGAATCCTAATAGGCCGTGGCGCGCCTGGAAAATTTATTTCTAGCTCATCTTCTCCATCGGACTCATTACAATTAATTAAATCCTCCAACTCTTGCTGTACTCTATATAGGGCTTTGTTCTTGTTGCCAGAGTATATAATGTCAGAAAAACTTTTTGTGTATAGTGCCAGAAAAGCCATTGCGATAACAAAGAAAATAGACAGGGCTACTAGTATCTCTACCAGAGAAAAACCTTCTTGGCTTTCTTTCAACAATGCTACTTTGTTTGAGCTATTGCCATTGTCCCCTAGCATAAGTTATAGTGTCTTCTTCACCTCCCATCCAAATATCCGGAAATGTATCTTGTATTGAATTATCGTATATTACCCTCGAATTGCCCGTTACAGTAAGGGAATCGCATACAAGTGCTCCCCTAAATCTGGCCCCGTTAGCGACAACAATTCTTGCTAATGGAGCATATAGTGCTCTTACGTTTGCCTCTGCATCCCCTATAATTGAAACGTTTTCTCCTCCAGTGATTATATGTCCGGTTATACCTCCGCTTTCCGAGATTACTATATCCGCCTTCTCAGCATACAGACAGCCTACAATCTTTGTTGAACCGCTGGGATTAACCGGAGAGTTTCCTTTATAATATATAAATATATCTCCAGGATCCCCGTCATTGTTTATCGTTGCACCATTAGTTATATTAAAATTGTCATTTACATATAAATATAATCTCCCTTTTCCGGTCCTATTTAGGGTTATCTTTCCACTTCCACTTACTTCAAGGCTATTTACTCTCAAAATCCGATCTTCATCTCCTACATGAATAACAAGCTCACTCTTAACTGTTATACTGTCATACTCCCCATCTTCATATATATGGTACGGAGGACTAGGATTCCAGCCTACAGTGAAGGAGCCACGCCAAGACAGATCTTCAGGAAAGTCGGGGAAGGGCGGCAAGCCATACACTCGCTCCTGTGTCATCTCAAGAATATCATTAGTTATATTGTCCCGAGGGTTAGGCCGCGCTCCTGTCAAGATCTTTTCTGGATCTGCAGCGGGAGCAATAAACAAATTTCCATCTATTGCTGTAGACCAAGCTAGCACTACGCTGCCAGGCTCTAATGAGTTTATCCCAACATCCCCTTCTATCCTCGCACTTCCTTTAAGCTCAATTGCAGTATTGGAGAATACCGCCATATCAAATAGGGGCTCCTCGCCTGTAACCAACTCATATAGAGTTAAGCTGACCTTTTGGCTTATTTCATCTACTGTGCCAACGGATTGTATTATTATAATTCCTTTCCCGCTGTCCCTTGTTACCTCTATTTCAAAATAACCTTTTGTATCCCCTGAAATAGAAGTAGGATATGATTTAGGAGAATTAACTAGAGCATCTACATATTCCTTCATGTCGATACCATCGGGATTGTCTACTATATATTGAGCGACAGCATCAGCACCAGATCGTGCGATATAGTAGGCTTGCATCCTTTTTAAGTTTTTTTCTGCAAAGATAAGGTCTCGAACGCTGTAGTGCCATAGAACAGTTCCTAAAATTGTAATTATCAAAACAATGGGTAGAGCAATTCCCCTATTATTTCTATGTAGTTTCATATAGATTCCTCTTTTATACAATTACTCTTAAGACTTCTTCTAGGGAAGTAATACCCTTTCTCACTTTTAATAATCCATCCTCTAGCATTGTCATCATGCCTTCTTCTATTGCCGCCTGCCTAATTTGTTTGGCTGACTGTTTGTTTAATATCATTTTCTGGATTGTTTCGCTAACATATAGTACTTCGTATATACCAATGCGACCAATATAACCGGTCTTATTGCATCTGCTGCAAGATTTGGCTCTATAAAGGCTTACTATTTCAGAACTTTCTTCCAACGGAAAATCCGGAACGCTATTTTGTAGCTCATTTCTATGAATCTGATACTCTTCCTTACAATAAGGGCATAGAACCCTAACTAAACGCTGAGCTACAACTCCTACCAGAGCCGAAGCGATCAGATATGGCTCAATTCCCATGTCTAATAAACGGGTGATTGCGCTAGCTGCATCGTTAGTATGTAAAGTAGATAGAACTAAGTGGCCAGTTAGGGCTGATTCAGTAGCAATTAGAGCGGTTTCTCGATCTCTTATCTCACCTACCATTATTACATCGGGATCGTTTCTCAAGAATGCCCTCAAACCGGAAGCAAATGTAAGCCCTGCCTTTCGATTAACCTGAACCTGATTAATCCCATCTATCCATCTCTCTATGGGATCTTCTAAAGTCAATACATTTTTATTGGAAGAATTGATTCGAGTCAGTACAGCATAAAGAGTAGTGCTCTTGCCACTACCTGTGGGACCCGTTATCAAGATAAAACCATAGGGCAGGTTTATTATGCTATGAAATCTGTCTAACTGACTTTTAGGAAATCCCAGCTCGGATAGATTAAGCAGCTTAGCATTTCTATTCAAAAGCCGGAGAGTTAATTTCTCTCCATAGGAAGTCGGCATCGAAGCCACCCGAACGTCAAATATCTTACCGTCTATGCGAGTAGTGAATCGCCCATCCTGAGGGATCCTCCTTTCTGCTATATCCATATTGGCCATAACTTTGAATCTGGAAATTAGCAGAGGATATATGGATTTAGGAGGATGCATGATCTCATGGAGCACTCCATCAATCCTAAATCTTACCCGCATCCCGCTCCTATAGGGCTCGATATGTACATCGCTAGCATTAGCCTTTACTGCTCTGCTGAGGATCATATTAGATAACCTAACAGCGGGTTTATCAGCATCATCTAGAGCTGAAGGATCCGATTGATTTGTGCTTATTTCTTGTGCTGTATTAATCCCATTGTCGTTGGACGTCTGAGATAAGTTAAGCTGGGAATAGAATCGACGGTCCTCATGGGTAACAATACCCGAGTCAGTACCTGTAAACTTATCAATTGCTTGCTTTAGCTGTATATCGGGGATTACAACAGGCTGAACATCGTATCCAGTCATAATGCTGATATCATCTATGGCTATTATATCCATTGGATGAAGCATGGCTACCATAAGCTTGTCTCCGTCAAATCCAATAGGCAAGGCTTGATAGCGCAATGCAACGTCGGGGGTTATAAGAGAGACTGCTCTTTCGTCTATTGGCCTCTCCTCAAGAGACAAAAAAGGTACTCCAGCATTTGCAGCTATGGCTTTCATTATATCTTCTACTGTGCAATACCCTAGATCGATCAATATTTGCCCCAGGAGTTCTTTTTTGCCTTCTTTCTGTAATTCCTTTTGATAATCAAGGGCTTCTTTTAACTGTTGTTGTGTAATAACACCAGCGCTTATTAAATAATCCCCCAAATAATTTCTTCTAGCTCCAGATTTCAAAATTCTCACCTCAATCCCAGCCCATATAGAAACTATTCAGCCGGTGGCCTTTGAATAAAAGCATACAATAGCAGCTCACAATATAAAAGTTCGGAGTATCCATCTGTTCTTTCTATTTTTATTTCAGCCACCTTAAAGGGTCTCAGCCCATTTCGCAGCTGGGTGATGAAACTCATTATATACTGATATTCTCCCTGTATAGATATATGGATCGGCCGCTGGATGTACTCATCCCCATCTTCATCTTCCTCAAATGCTATGCTAACGATTTCAATATTGCATTCGATGCCCACTATATCAAGGTAATCCAATACACTGGCATTATCTAACGAATGTGGTATAATGCTCTGCATAAAACTTAATTCTTCTTCAGCTTTTAAAAGCTCATCCCTATTTAGAGAAGTGTGATTTAGCATAGAATCAGCTTCCACTAGAAAAGCTTCCCGAGCTTTTACTGCTTCAACCACCTTACATACTTTAACAATTTGAAAGCATAAAAATGCAACTGATATTGAGACCATAATCAATCCAACAACTATAGCCACAACCCTATTCCAATAGATTTTTCTATCCATATCATACCTTCCTAGCTATCTTGAGCTGATAAGGAGCACCCGAAATATATATCTTTACCGCAAACTCCGTCATTGCCCCATCTTCCATAGGCAATTTGTTTATATAAATGATTTCTACATTTTTTACCGACTCCATTCTGTTTAATTCATAGATAAATTTATTTATAGCTTTTTGATAATTCACTTTTCCTCGAATTGTAACAAAATTCTCTTCATGAGAGATTGCTTCTATATCCTCTATATAGAATTCGTTTGGCATTATGCTCACAATTTCCTCTATTGTCATTTCCCAGTCAGGGATTTTTCCCATTGCGTTTTCTACTATCTTTTTCAGTTTCTGTTTTTTTTCTATAACTTCAAGTTCCTTTCTATTAGCCTCTATTTCTGCTTCAAGCAACTTGCTTGTTTCAGATATATAACTTAATTCGCTCTCAATATATATACGATATTTTAAAACAATTATGCCTGAAAGCAGCAGTATAACTGATATTAAACCCGTCATGGATAAAAATTTTATAATTTCACTCCTTAGCTTCCGCTGTTCTTTTATAGAAGGCGGTAGAATGCTCACCATTTTAATTTCCATAATAAACCTATCATCCCTTCAAACCTGCAATAGCCAGGCCTATAGAAACCGCAAAGTCTGATGCCTGTTTCTTAAAGTTTTCACCGTTCTTTCCTAGGTTAAATAGTACGGTACTGGGATCATAAAGCTCAACTTGAACACCAAATGACTCCTGCAATGCCGTTTCTATCCCTTGAATCCTACTTCCACAGCCGCTTAAAATTATTTTATCAATTCTGTTTAACTCCTCTTGGGCTAAAAAGTAATTAATAAAATAGCGTATTTCGTCATATAAAGCCTCATTTAAGCTTGCCAGCTGTTCTCCAGTAAAATGCAACCCTGTTGTCTCCGATGGTAAAGGCATTGGATCTACAATATCCTGTAATCTAAGTTTAAGGCCTCGAACAAAGCGGGGAACTCCGTCGATAACCCCCAATAGGCTTCCAAGCTCATTGGCAATATCAACTATGATCACAGTACCCTGCATATTGCTTGCAGGTATTGCATTTAGCAGAGCTAGGGGTGCAACCGTTATATCCCTTAGCTTTATTTTACCTTGCTCTATCCCCTCTAAAAATTTATTTACCATGTCTAACTGAGCAGCCACCAATAATACTTCACTTCTGTAGCCTCCATCCCCTTTATATTCTCCTATGACGATATAATCTAAGGCGGCACTATCGACGGGTATCGGCAAATAACTTTGAGCCTGGTAGCGGATCAGGCCTTCTATTTTTTCATCGGGCACTTTTGGGAAATCAGCCTTTCTGATGATTACCCCTTGATTAAATACGCCTAATATAGCTTTTTTATTTTTAAATTTACACATTTCCCATAGCCTTATAAGGGCTTCTCCTAACTTATGGGGATCCTGGACCATCCCGTCGTGTACAGTATCCGGCTCAAACCGAAGCCTACCCCATGACCGGAGAATAGGCTTACCAGCCTTTTCCTTTAACTCCACAGCCCGAATCTCCCGAGCATCCATCTCAATTCCAATACTGCTTCTAATCAGCAAGCCAATCATCCCATTCCCGTTTGAGTAATAATTGTAAATATAGGTAAATACAAAGCAATCAACATCACAGCTATCAAAACACCTACGAAAATAATCAATAGAGGTTCAAGCATAGATATTAAATTTTTTGATATAAGCGCCGCTTCCTCTTCATAAAACGCTGATATCCTATCAAGCAGCTCTGACAGCGCCCCTGTTTCCTCTCCTACGCGGAGCATTTGTATCATCGTGGGAGGAAAGAAACCGCTTGTTTCTAATGGATCAGAAATGCTGCTTCCCTCTTGTATTTGTAAAATAGCTTGTTCTACTATATTTTCTATCAACGGGCTTCCAGAAGCTGAAGCAGCAGTTTCTAAAGCCTGGATAATAGGGATTCCGCTGATTAGCAAAACAGCTAAGACATTTGAAAATCTTCCAATAACACTTCTATGGAAAAGAGGACCAAATCCCGGAAGTTTATATCTAACCCTATCCCATCTCAGATAGCCCCTAGGGCTTTTGATATAATGTACAATACTTATTGCTAAAAGGGATAAAATAGCTAACCACAGATACCAGTAATTCCGTATGGATCTTGACAGGACAATAAGCCCTTTAGTTAGCAGCGGTATTGGCATATCCCCTGGAAAAAGGTTTTCAAATATAGGTATGAAAAAAATAAGCATAACTATTAATATAAATGTAGCGAAAAACAAAACCCCGATTGGATATCTGACTGCAGACTTTATATTATCTCTTAAGCTCTTTTCTTTCTGGGTATGTTCTGATATGCGTATTAGGCTTTCTTCTAAATTGCCGCCAGCTTCCCCTGCGCGTATCATGCCTAAATAAAGCTTGTTAAATATATGGGGGTGTTGGCTAAATGCTTCGCTAACCGATGTACCTCCCTCTACCTCAGCTGCTATAACTTCTATGGCGTTACGAAAGGCTGGGTTTTTGATCTGGCTGCTTAATGTAGCCAAAGCCCTAGCAATAGGGATACCTGCCTCCATCATTACTGCCAATTGTCGGCTAAAAAAACTAATCTCATCTAGCTTAACCTTTGATTTAGATAAAGTGAATTTAGGCCGTTTAAAGCTTCTTACTTCCTTTATTTTTATAACCATATATCCACTGTTTTGCAGCTGCTCTATTGCAGTTGAAACAGATGTTGATTCTATCTTCCCTGATATTAAAGCGCCATCTCCACTTACAGCTTCGTATTTGTAAACAATCATCCTTTTACTAACCTCACTTACCTAGATGTATGCAAAACTCTCTCTATCTCTTTAGGATCAACGCTGTATTCCATTGCTGCCTCATAGCTTATTATTCCCCTCTGGTATAGCCGCACCAAAGCTTGATCCATAGTCTGCATTCCAAAGATATTTCCGGTCTGAATTGTACTATATAGCTGGTGTTCTTTCCCCTCCCGGATCATGTTGCGAACTGCAGGGGTTCCTACCATAAACTCTACTGCAGCTACTCGACCAGTACCATCTTTTTTTGGGATAAGCTGCTGGGCTATAACTCCCTTTAAGGAATTGGCCAATTGCTGCCGAATTTGGTCTCTCTTGCTGTCCTGAAAAACATCTATGATACGGCTGACTGTCAAAGGAGCTGTTTGGGTATGTAGAGTAGATAATACTAGATGTCCCGTTTCTGCCGCTGTAAGGGCAATTGACATACTATCTAAGTCTCTCATCTCTCCGATTAATATTACGTCCGGATCGTGGCGCAGCACGTGTCGTAACGCCTCAGCAAAAGAATGGGTGTCCGTTCCTATTTCCCTCTGATGTACCATGGATTTTTTGTGGTCATGTAAAAATTCGATAGGATCTTCCAAAGTAATAATATTAACGCTCCTAGTTTGATTGATATAATTTACCATAGCAGCTAGAGTAGTGGATTTTCCGCTTCCCGTAGGCCCTGTTACAAGCACCAGCCCCCTCGATTGATGACATAAGTTTTTTACCCCTGGTGGGAGGCCTAGGGCATCTAGCTCTGGGATCTCCAAAGGTATAACCCTAAAATTGACCGACATGGTATTTCTTTGGAATAATATATTGCCACGAAAGCGGGAAAGGCCGTCAATGGTATAGGAAAAATCTAGCTCCAAATCGCGATAGAGGGCTTTTTTCTGCCTGTCATCAAGTATTGATTCAACCATTGCCTCTATATCCTCGGCTTGAAGGGGCGGAAGCTCCAATCTAGTCAACTGGCCAAAAATTCGGACGTGGGGAGGAATTCCGGCCACCAAATGCAAGTCAGATCCGTTCTTTTTTACAGTAATTTTAAGCAAATCATCTAAGTTAGCAGGATATGTACTGCTCAATAGTATACACTCCCATTTCAACAATATTTCAAGGCGATTTTATCAGTTCAACCGTATTCTTTACCAACTGTATAAAATCAGGAGAGCCCTTAACCAGCAGCAGCCGATACTGTTCTCCCTCGTCATCCCATAAAATATCGGATATTTCTATGGCGTTAGGATTCTTATTAAGACCATCCACAATTTTAATCAATAAATCGCGACGCGATCTGAGAATATCGTATGCATTAGGCCCATAGGCAGCATCGACGGGTAGTGTAATCTCCTCTGGAACCTGATTTAATCCCCGCCAGTCCAAACCCTCCAAAGCTCGGATGACCTTTGTTTTTTGCTGGGGAGAGCAGATAACCATGAGGTCCTTAGAAAATTCAGGATAATTAAAGCTAATCGTCTTTACTCCATCAAAGCCAAAAAGCTCTAGCCTTTCCGCCGCATCTGCTGCTGATATATTGTTTAATTTAAATGGAAACAGGGTTAGCTCCTGGGTATTCTCAGGCCTATCTAAAGCATCTATCAATTCCTTTACCTTGCTGAGGGCTTGGGGGGTTCCCTGCAACCATATAGATTTCGGGTTCTCCTCTACCGTAATATTTTCAATAGCAATACCCAGCTCCTGTATTAATTTTTTTAATTCACCAGAAGATATGTATTTCAAATCAAAACGAGTTATCATCATCTGATCAAAAAATTTCTGCTGCAGTTTGCTAAGCTCCCCAGCTATTATTATGTCTTTATTTTTTATATAACTAAAGCTATTGCTCTGGAGCATGAGCTCTAATGCAACGATGGGCTCTACATTATTAACTTCAAAGGTTACTCTCACAGGCTCCTCTAAAAAAATTGCATTTAAATCCATGTGTATAGCAATAATAGATAATACATCCCTAATATCGCTATCCTTAACACTTAAATATATATTACTGGGAGCAAGTTGTGCCCTTTCATTTTCTATGTTTGCAGAAAGTTCTTTACCCAGTATTAGCTGTCTATCTCCTGCCTTTAAAACAATCGACGATTTGTCGATCTTCTCCACTGCCCAGTAGTCAGCTATAATGTCCCCCTGCTTGACTATATAGGATGTATTGTTTGATTCAACAATTGCTAAATTATCCGAAGTATTATTAGTAATTAAAACTCCAGTAAGCTTTAGCGGACCAGCAAAAGGGTTAAGATTTTTTTGCCTCTCTGTTTGAGCTAGTAGTTCCTGTTCTTCTATCTGCCGGTTTTGGTCTTGCACATTATTGTTATATGTATCCAGGGCCGCCTCTATATGGGGCATCGGCTTCCAAATCGACAAGCTTAGTATAATAAATGCCCCTATAATGCATATTTTTAAAATTGTCTTATAGCTATTGTTTTTTCTAACCATATTTCCTTCCTCAATCAATATTTTCTTCAATCAATCCCATATAATAGTGAAACAATTTCCTCAATTGTGGTTATTCCCTGCCTAACTAGTTCTAAGCCCTGATCCAAAATAGTTTTCATGCCCTCTTTCTCAGCTTGCCTTTTGATTCTATCGGTAGACTCTAAATTTACAATCATCTCCCTGATAGTTTTAGTAACCATAAGAATTTCATGGATAGCTATCCTGTCCCTATAGCCGGTATTATTACATAAAACACAACCAGCTCCCCTATAGAAGGTCCTATCCTTCCCCTGCAGTAATCCGGTGCCTTTTAGCTCGCTTTCCTCAGCTAAATACTCCTCCTTACAATTTAAACATATTTTTCGAACCAACCGCTGAGATATTACGCCCACTAACCCATCTGCCAGTAGATAGGGCTCTACTCCCATGTCCACTAAACGAGTAATAGCTCCTGCCGCATCTTTGGTATGCACAGTGCTTAGAACTAGATGCCCAGTAATAGCAGCTCGAATAGCCATCCTTGCAGTTTCTTGATCTCGTATCTCCCCTATCATTATTACATCGGGATCTTGCCTCAATACCGAACGAAGGGCCGAGGCGAAGGTTAGTCCAGCTTTTGGATTAACTTGGATCTGGTTTAATCCTGGAATTAGATATTCAACAGGATCTTCAATGGTCATTATATTGTCGTTTTCGTCATTAAGCTCGTTTAGCATTGTATAAAGGGTGGTGGATTTGCCGCTACCAGTTGGACCTGTAACTAGAATGAGGCCGTAGGGATATTTAGTCAGCTCTTCGAATTTTATAATATTTTCCTTGGAAAAACCTAAAGCTTCTTTAGTAAATAAAAATTTACTCCTATCCAAAAGGCGAAGCACTACTTTTTCTCCATGAACTGTTGGCATAGTAGATATGCGTATATCAACAACTCTTCCCAGTACATTTGCCTGATATCGTCCGTCCTGAGGATTTCGTTTTTCAGCAATATTCATATTACCCATAATTTTTATCCGGGTGATTATAGCGGTATAGGTTTCCCATGGAAGCTTCATCATGGTTTGCAGGGTACCATCAATTCTCATGCGAACTCGTATATCTTTCCCGGTGGGCTCAATATGGATATCGCTTGCCCTTTGGTTAACAGCCTGTTCAATCAACGAATTGATTAAGCGAACTATGGGAGCATCTGCTATGTCGTCTGATGGGCTTGGATTAGACTGATTATTTGCTAAATCGACCCTATATTCTTTTTGATAATCTGCAATGGCCTTCTCTGCTAACTCAGATCCATAAACTTGCCTAATACTACGCTCAATAGATTCTTCTGATGCAGCTAAAGGAACAACGGCAAAACCAGTTGCTCTTTCAACATCTTCAATTGCTATGAAGTTGTAAGGTTCTTTCATTGCAACGTATAGTTTGTCCCCTTCTGCTTTTACAGGAATTAAGCAATAACGTCTAGCGATAGTAGATGGTACGAGTTGAGCAGCCTCTACAGAAATGAACACTCTATTTAAATCGATTTCATCAATTTTTTTATAAAGAGTAGAATCTACCCCATTTCCAATCACCATATAGCTAGTTATTCAGCTGAATTAATGGTCACTATTACAGGAAAGAATGTAAATAGCAGGATAATAGATAGAGGATATACGTCGATATGTGTTATATATTATACATAAATTATATATGGAAATCAATGGTCGTTTTGTGGTTATTTGGTATAAATTTATATAATATGCCATATCCTTGGGTCAGTTATCACTTTGTCCGTCCAGATTTCTATCGCTCTAACCCCTTGTCCGATAAGCATATCCTTGCCACCGATAATAGTACAACCCGCTTCTTGAGCATATTTAAGCATATCCGTCATCGGAGGGTTGTATACAATGTCACATACTATAGTATCGGACTTTAAGGGATATCCTTTGAGCGGATTTCCGTGTATATCAGGCCACATGCCTATAGGGGTAGTATTTATTATGATATCTGCATCCTTAGGGATGCTCGAAATTGCTTGACACATTGACCTACCTATAAATTGATTAATATCTTGGGCCAGCCGCTCAGCCCTGGAGGGAGTTCGATTGTTTATAAATATCTGACTGGGATTTTCTCCAGCCAAATATATGCCAATGGCTCTTGCCGCACCGCCGGCACCTAAAATAGCAATCTTTTTATCCTTGCAGCTAACACCTCTCCTCGTAAGAGAATCCAAGAATCCTGCGCCATCCGTATTATATCCAATAAGTTTATTTCCTTCTATTTTTATAGTATTTACCGCACCGATAGCAGCCGCATTATCATCAATTCGATCCAATAGTGGCAATATTTTTTCTTTATATGGAATAGTAACGTTGAATCCTATAAAACCTAGAGCCTGTAATCCCCTTACTGCATAAGAAAGCTCCCGCTCCCTTACATCAAAAGCAAGATATACCATATTAAGCCCAAGCATTGAATAGATTGAATTATGCAATTTCGGTGAAAAGCTATGCTCTACTGGATGTCCAATAAGTCCAACTAATTTGGTACTAGGTGATATTTCCATAACAATTTACCTCCTACCGGCTATAACTCTTTCTAGCCATCTGTTAATTTTAGTGCCTATAAATTCCTTATCAGATATTGGTTTAATTAAAATAGTGTGTAGATTTAACCGATTTCCTCCCAGTATGTCCGTGAATATTTGATCCCCGATCATAACCGTGTTTTCCGGCATGCCTTTTATGAACTTAATAGCTTTCCTAAAAGCTGAAGCAAAGGGCTTACCTCTACAGGGAATAGCTTGTACTCCAAGGCAATCAGCTATATTGAGAATTCTACTTTTCTTATGGCTATTTGAAAATAAATAAATAGAAAATCCCATTTCACGGGCATGTTTCACCCATTGCTTGAGTCTGTTAGAAATCTCATCCGAATTCCAGGGCATAATTGTATTGTCTATATCTAATAATAAATTCCGGTATCCGGAATTATAAAGTTTTTCAAGATCGATATCGTATATAGTATCAAAATACTGATCAGGCTTTATCAATTTTGAAAACATTAATAACCCCCTTTAGAAAAATAAGCAATGGGAACTCTAAACACATTTTTTGTATATTTACTATATTATCCAAATAAAAAAGAGCTGTCAACTTAATTGACGCTCCCTGAATTAAATTCCTTGCTTAATTTCATTATTGCTTTCTTCTCAATCCTTGAAACATAAGACCTTGATATTCCCAATATCTGTGCTATCTCTCTCTGGGTTCTATTCTTGCCATTAAGCAGTCCATATCTCATTTCTAAGACCATTTTTTCCCGTTTTTTTAGAACACTTTGCATTTTCTTGTAGAGCTTTTTTACCGCCATCTTAAGCTCGACTTCATCCATTACGCTATTGGGATCAGTCCCTAATACATCTAATAGGGAAATTTCATTTCCTTCTTTATCTACCCCTATGGGATCTTGCAGCGATACTTCCCCTTTTAATTTTCTATCAGCTCGTATTGTCATAAGTATTTCATTTTCAATGCATCTAGCTGCATAGGTGGCCAACCTGGTTTTCTTTTTGGGATCGAATGTAGAAATGGCTTTAATTAGTCCAATTGTACCTATCGATATTAGATCGTCTGGATCCTTACCAATATTTGAATACTTTTTTACAATATGAGCTACTAATCTTAAATTATGTTCGATAAGTATATTTTTTGATTCTTCATCACCTTGGGCATATCTTTCTAAATGATAGGCCTCTTCTTCTGGAGTGAGCGGTTGTGGAAAGGAATGGCTTCCAGATACATGGGACGCCAATAAGTATATACACTTGAGAAAAGACACTATTCCACTGGCAAGTGGAAGCATGCAGCGACACCCCCGAAATAAGTTCTCTTATATAATATGAAACTTACGGGGGAAATGTGCATTATAATTATATTTATGGACATTCATTAATATGTAAACTGCAACTTTTCAAGCTTTTGAGTATAGTTGTGTATCGCCTCTGCTGTTTCTTTAAAAATAGTCGCTGCCCTTGCTCCACCGCTACTTTCTTCTCGGCTCAATATGACTATGACATATCGCGGCTGATCCGCTGGAAAAAATCCAGCAAACCAGCCATAGTATTTAGCATTGGGATCTCCTGCAATTTGAGGCGTTCCCGTCTTTCCTGCAGTACCTCCAATAGAATAACTATAGGCCCCAACTCCCGTTCCGTATTTAGTTACGCTTTTCATCCATTCCCTCAGTTCTCTAGCAACTTCTGGACTAAGAACTCTGGTTTCCTGCCCCTTAGCTCTAAGATCCTGTATAAGCTCGCCATTTCGTGAGAGCAGTCCGTTTACTAAGCCAATATTTTTTCTTATCCCGTCATTGGCAATGATGGAAATCATATTAGCTATCTGCAAGGGAGTAGCTTCTATCTTTCCCTGACCTAGTGCTAAGTTGCCTATCCCAGCTCCTGCATATTCTGCTCTATCCGGTAGCTCCCCGGCTTCATTCATCAATCCTATATCTAGGGAGCTTGCAAAGCCTAATCTCCTAGCCATTTCTATTATTTTCTTCCCGCCAAGCTCTTGGGCTAATTTTATAAATGCATCATTACAAGAATGGGCAAAGGCTTCTCTAATAGTAATTTCTCCTAAGCCTCCAGTATTGGAATGGCAGGAATAAGTTACTCCATTTATTGTAATCTCCCCAGTACATGTATAGGGCGTATCTCCATCGCATATTCCCGCTTCCAATGCAGCTGCAGCCACCACTATCTTAAACACTGAACCAGGAGGAAAAGCAACGCTTGGCACCGCCCACAAGGAATCGTCCTTATTTATTGAAGCCCAAACATTATTTTGCTCGAAATTTGGCCTGCTGGCCATGGCCAATATATCTCCGGTTTTTACATCTATGACAACTCCTCCTCCCCTACCGCCATCCCTATCCAAAGCATCTTCCAAGGCTTTTTGAATATAATAATCGAGGGTGAGCCGAACATTATAATATGTTTTATCTTCTCCAATAATTTTAAAGCCTACACCCGGTATTACATGTTTTCTAGCATCCGTAATTGCAGTATTGATTCAAATGGAAAGTTTAGATATGCAACAAAAGAATTGGTATCTGTATC
>CALGOY010000323.1 GCA_937960725.1 uncultured Bacillota bacterium | reverse complement strand
AAGACTCCGCCCTCTCACGGCGGCAACAGGGGTTCGAATCCCCTTGGGGGTGCCAAAATAGACTCTATGATTCTAGTAAAAATACTGGTAGTCATAGGGTCTATTTTTTTATCTTAAACTGTTTTTATAAATGTTTTTATAAAATGGATACAAGGTTTTTTGTATTGTAAGGAAGGCAAATTTTAAAATTATTGTAAGTTTCAGTTGCAGTCGGAAGTTGAGTATGAACTGTAGTCGAATTCTAATATTGAATGAAGTTGATTTTGGGTAAAAGATAGGGTATAATTTTGATAACTATGTAATCTACATAAAGCTATGCTGTATCTTGCTACAAAATGACAGCATAGCAGCTAAAAGCGATGAAAAGAATTAGTAGCAATCGGGAGGCCATACAGAAAGTTACCGGCTGATGAGAGGTGCATGGCTAGCGATTGTGAATACCTCTTGGAGCTTCGTACCGAACGGTTTTACCTAGTAGGCTACGACGGGTGTGCCCGTTACAGTGCTAGAGTATATCATCCTATGATGATGTACTCGATGAGGTAAGTAATGCGAATTACTTACGAAAAAAGGTGGTACCACGGGAATAAACTCGTCCTTTTGAAAGAAAGCGACGGGTTTTTATTTTTATAAAAAAGCGAAAGAAAGGAAGATATTGTCATGCTGACACCACAAGAGCAGATGCGGATCATCCTCAAGGGAGTAGATACTGTTGTAAGCGAAGAAGAGCTTTTTGAAAAATTAAAGAGATCTTACGAGCAAAAAAAACCGCTGACCGTTAAACTGGGATTGGATCCTTCAGCACCGGATATCCATCTTGGCCATGCAGTAGTGCTCCGTAAAATTAAACAGATTCAGGATTTGGGGCACAAAGTGGTAATAGTAATCGGCGACTTTACTGGAAAAATTGGAGATCCTACAGGTAGATCGAAGACTAGAGCGCCTTTGACGGATGAGCAGGTAAAAGAAAATGCCAAAACATACTGCGAACAGATTTTTAAAATACTTGACCAAGAAAAAACCGAAGTCAGATTTAATAGCGAGTGGCTGTCTAAGCTCACCTTTGAAGATGTAATCAAGCTTGCTGCAACTACTACCGTTGCCAGAATGCTGGAGCGGGATGACTTCCAAAATAGATATCAAAACCAAATTCCAATTGGAATACATGAATTTTTCTATCCGCTAATGCAAGCTTATGATTCTATTGAGTTAGAAGCGGATATTGAACTGGGAGGAACGGACCAGACTTTTAATATATTGATGGGTAGAACCCTGCAAAAAGCTTTCGGACAAGAACAGCAGGTGGCTATACTCATGCCTATACTTGAGGGATTAGATGGAGTAGAAAAGATGAGCAAGAGCCTTGGCAACTATATAGGCGTTAATGAACCTGCCCATGTGATGTTTAAAAAAGTAATGGAAGTTCCCGATGACTTGATAATCAGGTATTATGAGCTGGCAACGGATGAACATCCTGATGAAATTGAAAAAGTCAAGAAAGAGCTGGCTGAGGGAGTAAATCCGAGGGATGTAAAATACCGATTAGCAAAGATTATAACATCGCTTTACCATACAACTGAAGAAGTAGAAAAAGCTATGGCATATTATGATGCAGCATTTAGTAGGAAGGATATACCAGATGATATTCCAGAACTGAAAGTAGAAGAAGAAAGTGCTACCATAAGCGATATAGTTCCTCAGCTGGTCGAAATGGGCCTTGTAAAGAGCAGAAGCGAATTTACGAGGCTAGTAAAACAAAATGGCGTTAGATTAAACAATGAAAAGCTAGCATTTGAGGACATAAATAAAGTTATTGAGAATGAAGACGTTTTAAGAATTGGTAAAAAGCGGTTTATAAAGTTTGTTAAATAAGCAACTTTATGCTCCTGCTTCCGTCTAAATTAATGAGAAATGGAGAAGCAGGAGTGATTAGTATGTATAAAAGGAAAATATTGCTAGCTATTTTAATAGCTGTTACACTAATCCTTGGAAGCTGTTCAGAATATTTTAGCCTGTATAGCGGTGGGGAGGATCTTATGTCGGCGGTTAAAGGGAGCACTTGGCCGGATGCCCCAGATAAGATAGATTCAGATTTTCAAAAAACGCTATTTGATTTTTCCTGGATTTTTTTTAGAGAAGTATCACAAAATGAGGGCAATGTGCTAATCTCCCCTGCATCTGTCTATTTAGCTCTAGGGATGACCTATAATGGAGCAGATACAGAAACCTGCAAGGCCATGGCTAAAACCCTTAAAACAGAAGGACTTTCTGAAGAAGAGTTTAATACCGCTTGTCGGGATTATATTTCTATTTTAGAGAGTCTGGGAGAGAAGACTGAACTTGCCATTGCTAATTCAGTCTGGTACAGGCGGGGTTTTAATCCAGATAAGGATTTTCTTCGAAAAAACGCGGATTATTTTAGGGCTAC
>CALGOY010000322.1 GCA_937960725.1 uncultured Bacillota bacterium | reverse complement strand
TTGTAGTTAATTTTTTATATCGGTTTTTGTATTTTTATTCACTGTTCTGCCTATCTTTATAAGCTTCGTATTGCTTAGATTACTTCATATACAAAAAGAATAATATTTCTGGAGGGATATTGTGAAAAAGTTAATGTTAGGAAATGAAGGAGTAGCCCGCGGTGCTTATGAGGCAGGTGTTAGAGTTGCTACTGCTTATCCGGGCACTCCAAGCACTGAAATTACAGAATCTATCGCAGAGTATGACGACATTTATGCGGAATGGTCTCCAAATGAGAAAGTTGCTTTAGAAGTAGCTGTAGGGGCATCTATAGGGGGAGCCCGAGCTATTGTCTCTATGAAACATGTAGGTCTTAATGTAGCTGCTGATCCCTTATTTACTGTTTCATATACTGGAGTCAATGGGGGATTGGTTATTGTAGTTGCTGATGATCCGGGAATGCACAGTTCTCAGAATGAGCAAGATAGCCGATACTATGCTCGTTCTGCTCATATTCCAATGTTAGAGCCTTCTGATAGCCAAGAGGCTAAGGATTTTGTCAAAATGGCCTTTGAAATAAGCGAAAAATATGATACCCCAGTTTTCATCCGCATGACTACAAGGGTTGCTCATTCGCAGAGTCTTGTTGAAATTGCCGATCGCGAGCCTATTCCATTAAAGGAATATAAAAAAGATTTTAGTAAATACGTTATGATGCCTGGGATGGCAAGAAAGAGACATATAGTTGTAGAAGAGAGAATGAAACGCTTACAGGAAGATTGCAGTAGTTTTTCCATAAACCGTATCGAAGAAGGCGATAAGTCTATAGGGATTATTACAAGTGGAATTGTGTATCAATATGCCAAGGAAGCTTTTCCTAATGCTTCTTTTTTAAAGTTGGGTATGATACATCCCCTGCCTAAAAAGCTAATAGAAGAGTTTGCGTCTAAGGTGGAAAAAGTTTATGTCCTGGAAGAGCTAGAGCCTGTTATAGAAGAACAAATTCGCAGCTGGGGAATAGATGTAATTGGTAAAGAGCTATTCTCCGTACAGGGAGAATACAGCGCTAAACTTATAGAAGAAAGAATTAAAAGGGTAGAAGTTCAAAAAGTTTCCGCTGAAAATCTTCCCATGCGTCCCCCTGTATTGTGCCCTGGATGTCCTCACAGGGCTGCTTATTATGTAATTAAAAAGCTAAAGCTTCATGTAATGGGTGACATTGGATGCTATACTCTGGGAGCTTTACCGCCTTTAGAAACCGTCGATGCTTGTGTATGTATGGGAGCTAGCATTGGAATGGCCCATGGAGTAGCCAAGGCCCGCGGCAAAGATTTTGCTAAAAAAACAGTGGCTGTTATTGGCGATTCAACATTTATTCACTCGGGAATTACAGGGCTTATCGATATAGTATACAATAATGGTATTGCAACGGTGATTATATTAGACAATTCAACTACAGCGATGACTGGTCATCAGGATCACCCAGCTACAGGCCGAACTATTAAAGGGGAGCCAGCCCCCGTGCTGAATTTAGTAGAGCTGGTTAAAGCGGTAGGGATTAAAAATGTTAGAGTAGTGGATCCATTTGACTTAGAGGGATCGGAAAGGATTTTAAGAGAGGAAACACAAAAGGAAGAGCCCTCCGTGATTATCTTCAAGCGCCCCTGTGCACTATTAGATAAAACTTTTGAAACACCTCTGCAGATAGATAGTTCAGCCTGTCGAAGATGTGGGTTATGCTTAAGACTTGGATGTCCTGCTATTGAAAACAAAGATGAAGGCCGCATTACCATAAACTATGCCTTGTGTAATGGATGTGGCTTATGTGAAAGGGTCTGTAAATTTAATGCCATAAGGAGGGCCGATGCGTAATGGATAATAAAAACATATTAATTGTGGGAGTTGGTGGCCAGGGTACTTTACTTGCCAGTAGGATATTAGGAAGCCTTGCTATGGAACAGGGATACGATGTTAAACTGTCAGAAGTACACGGAATGGCTCAGCGGGGTGGAAGCGTTGTCACCCACGTTAAATTTGGCCGCAAAGTTTTCTCACCTCTGATAGAAGTAGGTACAGCTGATATAATATTAGCTTTCGAAAAGATGGAAGCCTTAAGATGGATCCATTATTTAAAACAGGATGGAACGATAATAGTAAACGACCAATCCATAGACCCTATGCCCGTTATTACTGGATTAGCTCAATATCCCGATGATATCTGGCAGCGTTTAAATAAATGGAGTTCAAATGTAATCTCTATCGATGCATTGAGTATTGCTAAAGAGCTTGGAAATATCCGCGTAGCAAATACAGTTCTCTTGGGAGTACTGGCACAAAAGCTTGGTGTTCCTGCTGAAAGCTGGGAGAAAATTATTGAAAACACAGTTCCCTCTAAAACTATAGAAATTAATAAACAAGCCTTTTATAGAGGATATAATAGCCAGTTTCAGGGTGCTTAATCGGCCAGGAAGGGAGGCTACAGTGCTAGATGAATTATTGGAACAAGCCGTACGAATGTATGGAGAGGGAACAGCTTGTTAAACTTCAATCAGAAAGATTAGTAGAAACGGTAAGAAGAGTTTATCACAACGTACCTTATTACCGCAACCTTATGCAGGAGCGAGGATTGGTGCCTGAGGATATCAAGGGTATCGAAGATTTGCCAAAATTGCCATTTACAACTAAAGAGGACTTAAGAAACAACTATCCATACGGATTGTTTGCAGTGCCAATGAGTGAAATTATTAGAATCCATGCTTCTTCAGGCACTACTGGAAAGCCCACGGTGGTAGGTTATACCAGGCAAGATATTATTACTTGGTCAGAGCTGATGGCAAGGACGCTAACATGCGGGGGGGCTACTAAGGACTCTGTTATTCAAGTAGCATATGGGTATGGCTTATTTACTGGTGGTTTAGGAG
Organism: uncultured Bacillota bacterium; assembly: GCA_937960725.1. GTDB lineage: Bacteria > Bacillota > Clostridia > Caldicoprobacterales > UBA3941 > CALGOY01. Next base: position 2,496 of record CALGOY010000322.1, on the reverse strand, counting down.
TTCACTATGGCGCCGAAAGGTTAGGAGCTTCTGTTATACCTATCTCGGGCGGTAATACCAAAAGGCAGGTTATGTTGATGAAAGATTTCGGAACCACCGTACTGGCATGTACTCCGTCTTACGCCCTTCACATCGCAGAAACTATGGAAGAGATGGGCATAGATAGGAAAGAGCTAAAGCTCAAAAATGGAATATTTGGTGCAGAACCCTGGAGCGAAGCGCTTCGCAAAGAAATTGAAACAAAGCTTGAGATAACTGCTATTGACATATATGGTTTAAGCGAAGTGATCGGCCCTGGCGTGGCCAGTGAGTGTTTATATAAACAGGGACTTCATATATTTGAAGATCACTTCATACCTGACATTATAGATCCAAACACTGGAGAAGTTTTGCCCGAAGGGGAAGAAGGAGAGTTAGTATTTACTACTATCACAAAAGAAGGGCTTCCGGTAATTCGCTATCGTACTAGAGATATTACTTCGCTAAATTATGAGCCTTGTCCCTGCGGTAGAACCCATGTACGCATGAGCAAGATAGTAGGTAGAACCGACGATATGTTAATTATTCGTGGAGTGAACGTATTTCCTTCTCAGATTGAGAGTATTCTCATAGACATCGGACAAACTGAACCTCACTACCTGTTGATTGTAGATCGGATCAATAATCTCGATACGCTTGAAGTTTGGGTAGAAGTTTCGGAAAAGCTATTTTCTGATGAAGTGAGAAAGTTAGAACAGCTTAGAAAAAGGATCTCCCATGAAATTCTAAACGTATTGGGTATTAATGCACGGGTGAAACTGGTAGAGCCTAAAACTATCCAAAGAAGCGAAGGAAAGGTCAGGCGTGTCATTGATAAAAGAAAATGAAAGGGGAGAATAGGGTGCTAGTAAGGCAAATATCCGTCTTTCTAGAAAATAAAAAAGGGCGCCTGTTGGAAGTTACTAAAGTATTGAAAGAACACGACATAGATATAACTGCCCTTTCCATAGCAGATACAACTAGTTTTGGTATAGTTAGGATGATAGTTGATAAACATGAAGATGCTGTGGAAGCAATGCGAAAATCGGGATTTACCGTCAGTACTACAGAAGTTCTAGCTGTGAAGGTTTCGGATCGGCCAGGCGGGCTCCATGAAGTACTTGAAGTACTTAAGGATAACGATATTAGTATAGAATATGCTTATTCATTTGTTAGACAGCCTTCTGAGAATGCATTAATCCTTTTTAAGGTAGAAGATCCACTAAAAACTTCAGATATTTTAAAAAAGGCGGGATTTCATACGCTGAAAGAAGAGGATATTCGCAACCTTTAATAGGAATCAAATCAACCGGAAAGTACTTTTACTTTTCGGTTGATTTTTTTATAAATAATTTTAAACATGGATAGGTTTTCTCTGTTTTTTAAGCTATAATAGTATAGAATGGAGTGATAATAATGCGTTCTACTGTTGCTATAGTTGACTTAGATAAATTACAAAATAACATCAAAATATTAAAGGACAAGCTGTCTAACCATACCGCACTGATGGCGGTTGTAAAGGCCAATGCTTATGGCCACGGTGCCATTGAGATTGCCCGTAATGCTCTTTCGGCTGGAGCATCATGGCTTGCCGTGGCTATTCCAGAAGAGGGTGCGGAACTACGTGAGAGTGGAATAGACGCGCCAATATTGATTTTAGGGGCAATAGATCCATCGCAAACAGAGCTCATATTTAAATATAAACTCCGTCCTTGTGTTTTTACCTATGAAATGCTGAAAGAATTGAACCGCAAAGGTATGGAACTTGGACGAAGAATAGGAGTCCATGTTAAAATAGATACTGGAATGGGTCGTATTGGGCTGAGAAATGAAGATGAAATACTAAAATTCTGTTCTATTATAGAAGAGATGGATTTTATTTATTTAGAGGGTATATTTACTCATTTTGCAGCTGCCGATGAGCCTGACTCAAACTATACTCAGTTACAGATGGAAAGATTTAATAAAATATTGACAAATCTAAAAAGTGCAAATATCAGCGTGCCTTGGATCCATGCATCTAATAGCGCCGCCATCTTTCGATATCCTGCTGCCCAATACAATATGGTTAGGGCAGGAATCTCGATGTATGGCTATTATCCGTGGGGCAGTAAGATAGAGCATCCTAAGCTAGAACCTATACTGGAATGGAGAACCCGGGTCGTATTTGTAAAGGAGGTAGGCAAAGGCGAAAGTATTAGCTATGGCAGAACATATACAGCTAATAGAAATAGTATCATAGCTACTTTGCCTTTAGGATATGCAGATGGATATAACAGACTACTTAGCAATAGAGGTTGGGTTTTAATAAAGGGAAAGAAGGCGCCTATTGTGGGGACTATATGCATGGATCAGTTTATGGTTGATGTAACGGATATACCTAATGTAAAACCAGGGGATACCGCTATTCTTTTAGGCAGACAAGGCGACGAGGTAATTACAGCTGATGATTTGGCTAATCTATGCAATACTATCTCC
>CALGOY010000321.1 GCA_937960725.1 uncultured Bacillota bacterium | reverse complement strand
ATTTTAGCTCGAATCTCATCCAACTCTTTGTAAAGAGCGGGTAGCCTTCCATATTGAAGCTCCGCCATCTTATTAAGATCATATTGTCTTTCCGCCTGCTCCAGCTCTTCCCTCGCCTTTTCTATCTCCTGCTTTATTTCCTTTATCCTCTGTATAGATTTCTTTTCGCTCTCCCATTGGGCTATCATAGAATGAGATTTTTCCTTTAAATTGTATATCTCTTTGACAATATTCTCAAGCCTCTGCTGCGATGCCTTGTCTCCTTCTTTCTTCAAAGCTTCCCGCTCTATCTCCAGCTGCATTATCCTGCGGGTAATTTCATCCAGCTCAGCCGGCATGCTGTCTATCTCCACCCTAAGCATGGCAGCCGCTTCGTCTATTAAATCAATAGCTTTATCCGGCAAAAATCGATCGGTAATATACCTATTGGATAAAACCGCCGCCTCAATCAATGCACTATCCTGTATCCTTACTCCATGGTGGATTTCAAATTTTTCTTTAAGCCCTCGCAAGATAGAAATGGTATCTTCCACAGTAGGCTGATCTATCAATACTGGCTGAAAGCGCCTTTCAAGAGCTGCATCTTTTTCGATATATTGGCGATACTCATCTAAAGTAGTGGCCCCTATGCAGTGGAGTTCTCCTCGTGCTAGCATTGGTTTTAATATATTCCCCGCATCCATAGCGCCATCGGTTCTACCAGCCCCTACGATAGTATGAAGTTCATCGATAAATAGTAAAATTTCGCCCTTTGACTCCTGTATCTCCTTAAGGACTGCTTTGAGCCTTTCTTCAAATTCACCCCTATATTTTGCCCCCGCAATTAAGGAGCCCATATCTAAAGCAAATATTTTCTTATCTTTCAGGGATTGAGGCACATCTCCCTTCAAAATTCTCTGGGCCAGTCCCTCTACCACTGCAGTTTTTCCAACCCCCGGCTCTCCAATTAATACTGGATTGTTTTTTGTTCTACGGCTCAATATCTGTATTATCCTCCGTATTTCTTCATCCCTACCTATAACCGGATCCAGCTTGTTTTTTCTAGCCTCCTCCACCAATTCCCGGCCATATCTTCTCAATGCATCATAAGTAGCTTCAGGATTTTGGCTGGTTATTCGCTGATTTTTTCTTACTTCAGCCAGATGCTTTAGAAATTTGTCCTTTGTTATCCCGTATCGATTTAATATTTGTCTTGTAAAATCCCCTCTATCCTCAATCACTGCAATGTATAGATGTTCTACGCTTACATATTGATCTTTGAAAACTTCTTTGGCTTGCTGTCGGGCTTTAATAAGGGCTTCGCTGAGCCTTCTGGACATATATGGCTGCACGTTACCGGATACCTTCGGGCGCCTTTCGACTTCCCTTTGCAAGTCAGCTCTGTATTGTTCTATATCGACATTCATGCCTTTTAAAATCCTAGGTATTAGGCCCTCCTCCTGCTGCAGAAGCGCCAAATGTAGGTGTTCTAAGTCCACTTCTTGCTGGCCTAGGCCGATTGCTATGCTCTGAGTATCAAATATAACTTCTCGGGCTCTCTCTGTAAATCTGTCTATATTCATTGACTAACCCCTCCTTGGATTCCATTGAGCTATATCCCTAAGCTGCATATAGAGCTCTTTTTCCTGCTGGGTAATATCTTTCGACATAACGATCTTTACAACAACATACAAATCCCCTTGCTCTCCATTGCGATTTCTATAGCCTTTTTTGGGAATCCTTAGCCTCTGCCCCGATGATATACCTGAGGGAAGGCGTACAGCTATGCTTTGACCTTCCAGGGTTTCAATCTGCACCTTCTCTCCTAAGGCAGCTTCCCAAGGAGCTACAGGTAGCTCCTTGATAATATCGAGGCCTTGTAATTTTAGCCCTTCTTCTTCCTTTATCTTGACTATAATATTCAAATCTCCCCCACGGGCCCCCTGGCCCCTAAGCCTAATTCTGTCCCCTTCCATAACTCCGGCGGGTATCTTTACCCTAATCTTCCGAGCCACGCCTTCCTGGGTTCTGACTGATATAGTTCTACTTGTTCCTTGATAAGCTTCTTTTAATCCAATTTCTATTTCCAATTCGCTATCTCGAACCCTGCTGCCCATTCTGCCATCAAAGGAATGGAATGTGGTTCCTGTTGAACCAAAAGGATTTCTTCTGGTCTGAAAGCCAGCAAATATCTCATCTAGATCAATGCTGCCTTCTCCAAAAAACATATTGAAGAAGTCGCTAAAGCCACCAGTTCCGCTGGTATAGGTCCTCGTCCTCCAGCCGAACTGAGAAGGATCAAAATTCATGCCGTTTTGAAAGTTGAAACTGCTGCCAAATGCATCATATTTTCTCCGCTTTTCAGGATCTTTCAGCACCTCATAAGCTTCGCTAATTTCTTTAAAGCGTTTTTCAGCCTCAGGATTGTTTTTATTTGCATCGGGATGGTATTTCTTGGCTAGTTTTCTATATGCCTTTTTTATCTCATCTTGGGTTGCATCTCTTGATACTCCTAGTATTTTATAATAATCCTTATATTCCAAACTATCACCTTCTCCCATGCCTTTTAAAGTTAAGCTGGCACACTTCTACTTTGACTTTCTTTGACTTTAGATATTTCTATTTTATCACCACTCATACTTTTTATCAATATATTCAAGCTATATCTTTTGCTTCACTTTCAATATCCTAAGCCTGTTAATAGCTCCTGCTATCTCCATAGGACGGGGTTTAGCATAATCTCCAGGATGCATCCCATAAAATGGAGATATTATATCTAGCCCATTCTTTTCAATATCCATTTCTATCTTCTCTACTATCTCTTTTAAAGTAGCTTTTCCATCTATATATTTTTTAATGGCATATTGGATTATGTCCGCTATAGCTTTAGTTTGGTTCTCATCTACAAGCTGTTCTAAATCATCTAATATTAAATTTGTATGACCATATTGAATAGTATCGACCCCTCTGGATTTTACTTTCTTTTTCGTACCAGCTAGTGAAAGGCTTTGAGGCAGAGGTATTCTATGGGTTATTGCTATAGATGTATTTTCACTATCTTTCTCTCTATCGGTTGGGAATTCTTCTGCGATCTTCTTTGCCTTTTGCGTTACGTCTTTTGGTATATAATTTTCCATCATTATAACTGTATTGGCAACGTCTAGATAATCGCCAGAGCCCCCCAACACTAAAATGGTTGAAACGCCCAGCTTGTCATACAGCGTTCTAACCCTATCTATAAAAGGGGTAATTGGTTCCGAGCCCTTCGGCACCAATTTTTGCATCCGAGCATCCCTTATCATAAAATTCGTTGCGCTGGTATCCTCATCAAGCAGCAAAAGAGTACAGCCTAGCTCCAACGCTTCCATAATATTAGCCGCTTGGGAAGTGCTTCCGCTGGCGTTTTCCGTGCTAAAAGCTTTAGTTGTTTCTCCGTTAGGCAGATTGTTTATAAAAGGGCTAATATCGACTTTTTCTACGCTCCGTCCGTCTTCAGCCCTGATCTTAACTGCATTATCTATGGTGACTACCATCTCTCTACCATCTCCAGGGATATGATCGTATACTCCCCTTTCTATAGCACGAAGAAGGGTGGATTTGCCATGGTATCCACCACCCACGATGAGGGTAACCCCCTTGGGTATTCCCATGCCGGATATTATACCTCTATTGGGAAGCTCTATCTCAACTTCCAGTTCTGCAGGGGACTTAAAGGGGATAGCCCCCCTGTCCATCGGTCGGTCATCAACGCCGCTCTTCCTTGGTAAGATGGATCCGTTGGCTACAAAAGCTACCAATCCCATCTCTGCAATCTTTTTCCTTAAAACCCATTGGTCTTCAGCTGTTGCCACGTGTCTCTCGACTGCGTTTCTATCTAAGTTTTCATAAAAGAGAGAAGCTTCTATTAGCTTGGGCAGCTCCCCTGTAAGCATATCTATAGCCTGCCCGGCTAATATTCTCCGTCCCCGGGCCGGTAGCCCCACGCTTAGCCGGGCTTCTACCTGCTCAGGAGTTACTAATACCGAAGTCCTCTTAAGAATTTCCTGTCCTACAGAGATTACAGATATCATGCCACTTTTACCCGTGCCCCTGTTTCCTTTAACAATCTTATATATATTATCTCGAAGCTTTCGAGTCAAATAGTCCTCTAATCCCCTGCACTTTTCCGGTGTGTCAAATAAATGAAGGGGAATTTTTGCCACATGTTGAGGAACTACAACCCTTATCCTGGATGGGGATGCAAAAGGATCCCCCTGGACATAATCTATATGCAATGTAAAATTATCAAAATTATAGCTACCTTGAATATCTTTATAAGCTTTATATCCTTTTCCATCTATCCTTTCGAGAGCTCTTTTTAGCTGAGCAATATTAGCCATCTTTTTCAACCTCTCTTCTTCTAGATCATGTACTTCTACATTGTTTAGGGCCTGCTCTATTAAATACTCGCTATCGATCAGCTGCTCAGATTTTACGATAGCTTCAAGCTTAGGATGGGTTACAGGATGCTTTGGCACAAAAATGGTACAGCAATCTTCGTAGGGAAGAATGGAGGTTTCATAGGTGTCAATTTTTTTCGCCAGATCCATAATCTCCTGTTTATCAAAGCCTATCAGCGGCCTAAATACAGGCATTTCTACAGCGCTATTAGTCACCACCAGACTTTCTATAGTTTGGCTGGCTACTTGACCTAAGCTCTCCCCTGTTATAAGGGCTTTAGAGCCTTCCTCTTTAGCTATAGCCTCAGCAATCTTCATCATAAATCTTCTCATTAGAATAGTAAGCTGGCTGTCAGGACATTTTTCATATAGTTCCTGTTGGATTTCTGTAAAGGGCACTACATATACCTTCATAGAGCCGCAATACCGGGTTAAAATCCTAGCCAAATCCAATACCTTCTCTTTGGATTTATCGCTAGTATATGGGAAGCTGTGAAAATGAACTGCCGATAGCTCTACTCCCCTCTTTGCAATCATCCAGCCTGCTACAGGGCTATCGATACCGCCGGATAGTAGAAGCGTTGCTTTCCCGCTGGTGCCTACAGGCATTCCACCAACCCCTGGGACATTTTCATAATAAGCATAAGCAAATTCCCTAATCTCCAGCTGGAGCATAATATCGGGATTATGCACATCTACCTTTAATTGAGGAAATTGTCTCAACAAAAATCCGCCCATCTGCCGATTAAGCTCCATTGAATTTAATGGAAATTTCTTGTCGGCACGCCTGGATTCAACTTTGAAGCTGGCTTCTTCCCGCCTCTCTAAAGCTTTTTCCATAACATGCTTTAGCATATTTTTTATCTGACCCATTTCTTTATCCACTTTCCAAGCTGGGCTCATAGATATTATGCCAAACACCCTAGACAGCCTGTCCAAAACTGCCTGTTCATCTACTACATTTTCTATATATATCCTCCCCTGCTGTTTTACTACTTTTATCTCAGGAAAATCCTTTAGAGCCTTTTTTATATTAGAAATAAGTGTATTTTCAAAGAAAGGGCGATTCTGCCCTTTCAGATGAATCTCTCCATACCTTACAAGAATTACCTTATCCATATTTTCCATGTTATCTACCTCCTCGTAAATCGCTTAACTTGATCGATTGATTTTCTCAGTATTCCAGGTACAAGCCGCATTTCATCTTCATTATTTATATAGGACAGGCTAAGCCTTATTGAACCTTCCGCCACATCTCTCGAAACACCAATGGCCTCAAGCACATGGCTAATTCGCGCCCTGCGGGAAGAACAGGCAGAACCAGTGCTTACATAGACACCCTTTGATTCTAGCACATGTAACAGCACTTCTCCCCTTATACCAGGTATACTAATATTTAATATATGGGGGGCTCCATCTTCCGGCTTTGGCCCATTGATTACTGCCTCAGGAACCTGCTCAAGTATGCCAGATACCAATATGTCTTTAAGCATGCGAAGGTAGTCAGGCTCCTTTTCTGCTTTTTCTGAAATCCATCTAGCTGCTTCTCCTAACCCTACAATACCAGGTAGATTCTCAGTACCGCTCCTTATCCCCCTCTCTTGACCTCCTCCCCACTGCAGAGGCATGATTGAAACCCCTTTCTTTATATACAGAGCCCCTACTCCTTTTGGACCATGGATCTTGTGTCCACTTATAGACAGAAGATCGACATCCCACTCTATAGGGCGGATATCTAGTCTCCCAAAGGATTGGACAGCGTCTACATGAAATAGAGCCTGGGGAGCTTTTTGATTAATCAATCGCTTGATCGATTCTACAGGCTGTATAGAGCCTATTTCGTTGTTTACATGCATAATGCTCACTAGTATAGTATCCTCTGTAAGCGCCTCTTCAAATTCATCTAAACTTATCACCCCATATTTATCTACGGGAATG
>CALGOY010000320.1 GCA_937960725.1 uncultured Bacillota bacterium | reverse complement strand
ATTAATTGCAGCAACGCTTTCTTGAGAAATCAATTGCTGCTATTGTTATCACTGCTTCTTATTATATATACTTTATATATAATGCTACTTGTATAATTTCCGCCCTGTTGGGCGGAAATATATATTAGCATTTTTATTAGGTTATGTCAACTGAATTTTTATATACTAATTTACTTATATTGGCATGTCTTAAAGTGTAAACTGTATGAGGGTAAAGATATATTACCCTCCCTCTAGAAAATCAGATATTATGGGTTCCATCGCCTCTATCTCTAAAAGGAAAGCATCGTGACCTAGTTTAGAAGGAATATTTATATATGATACGCTCTTTTTATTGCGTTGTAGAGCTAATGCTAACTCCTCCATCTGACCCGGCGTATATAGCCAGTCGGATGAAAAAGAAATTAATAAGAATTTAGCTTTCGCCCTGCTGCATGCTTTATCCAAGTCCCCATCTCCCCAGGAAGCTGCATCGTAATAATCCATGGCCCGAGTTATATATAGATAGCTATTGGCATCAAATCTTTCTACGAAAGATTGACCTTGATATTGTAAATAGCTTTCTACTTCAAAATCTATTCCAAAGTGAAATCTAGGACTTTCGGAATTTCTATACTGCCTGCCGAATTTTTCCTCCATGGACTCTTTTGATAGATAGGTAATATGCCCTATCATCCGCGCAGTGGCCAATCCTTTTTTGGGAAAAGTCTTCCCATAGTAGTTTCCATTCCTAAAGTTAGGATCACTCATGATAGCATGGCGGGCTACCGCATTAAACGCTAAGCCCTCTGCACTCAACTTCGGAGCAGCAGCTAGAATGATAGCATGTTCTACCCTGTCAGGGAATGCAAGAGTCCATTCCAGCGCTTGCTGCCCGCCCAAAGAACCACCTATTACAGCATATAGCTTATCAATACCTAGATAGGAAATTAGCCTCTCCTGCAGCACTACCCAGTCTTTTATGGTAACTACTGGGAATGATAGCCCATAGGGTTTGCCGGTCTTGGGATTTATGGAAGCTGGGCCGGTGGTCCCATAGCAGCTTCCTAACACATTGGAACAAATGACGCAGTATTTATTAGTATCCAGCGCTTTCCCCGGCCCAATCAATCCATCCCACCAACCAGGCTTATTTTTCCTCCACAGCCTTCCCATGGCTTCGGCTTCTCTATCCCAGCCTGCTGCATGGGCGTCCCCGGAAAGGGCATGCAATACGAGTATAACGTTATCTTTTTTGCTGTTCATAGTCCCATAAATCTCATACTCTACTTGTATTGGAGCTAATTTTTCGCCACATTCTAGTAGTAGAGAGTTATTCTCATCGGCTAAACAAACCCTATAGGGCCTAGTCCAGCCTACAGACCCTGGTGAATAGGGACTTTCATATTTTTTTAAATTTACAGTATTGCTCATATTAGATCCCCTCACCCATTCTATTGCTGACTCTTTCTTAGAGCTTGATCCAAATCCTTTATAATATCCTGTACAGATTCTAATCCTACAGAAAATCTGATGAAATCATCTGTAATTCCTGAAGCTTTCTGCTCTTCGGGAGTGAGCTGCTGATGGGTGGTGGATGCTGGATGTATGACCAAGCTCTTGGCATCCCCTATATTGGCTAAGTGAGAAATCAACCTAACGGATTCAATAAATTTGACCCCCGCTTCTTTTCCTCCTTTGATACCAAATCCAATAATAGCCCCTTGCCCTTTAGGCAGATACTTCTGCGCATTTTTATAATCTTTATGGCTTTCTAACCCTGGATAATTGACCCATGAAACTGCTGGATGGGATTCAAGCCACTTTGCAATTTCCAGTGCATTTTGACAGTGCTGTTTCATCCTAAGGGGCAGGGTTTCTATCCCTTGCAAAAACAGAAAAGCATTAAAGGGAGAAAGAGTCGGTCCAATATCCCTTAATAGCTGTACCCTTGCTTTAGTTATATAAGCTGTTCCTTGTTTTCCAAATGTCTCCCAGTAATTTAGGCCATGATAGGATGGATCTGGCTCGCTTATTTCCGGAAACTTTCCGTTATTCCAATCGAATTTACCCCCATCTACTATCGCTCCTCCGATGGATGTACCATGGCCTCCGATAAACTTAGTCAGGGAATGAACAACTATATCAGCCCCATGTTCAAAAGGCCTAAATAGATAGGGGGTTGTTACAGTGCTGTCTACAATGAACGGAATTCCATATTTGTGGGCTAAATCAGCAATAGCTTCAAAGTCATCTACATTGTTGCGGGGATTGCCGATGGATTCTGTAAATATAAGACGGGTATTGTCATCTATTAATTTTTCTACTTCCTCCAGATTAGATAGATCTGCAAATCTAGCTTCAATTCCCAGCTTCTTGAGTGTATGGGCAAATAGATTATAGGTTCCCCCATAGATATATTTGGATGAAATTATATTTTGCCCCGCACTAGTTATATTTAGAACAGCTAAGGTAATAGCTGCTTGCCCGGAAGCTACAGCTAAAGCTCCAGTTCCTCCTTCTAATTCAGCTAAACGCTGCTCTAATACAGCTGTTGTAGGGTTCATAATACGAGTGTATATATTTCCTGCTTCTTTTAAAGCAAATAGGTTTGCTGCATGTTCTACTGAATCAAATACATAGGATGTGGTTTGATAAATAGGCACTGCCCTAGATCCAGTCTCTTTATCGATCTTTTGTCCTCCGTGAAGAGCAATCGTATCAAAACCGTTATACAGCTTATTTTTCATTGACATCATCCTTTCAGATATAAAATTTATATAAAAAAAGCTTCTCTTCTTATCCGTTTGTGTAAGAAGAGAAGCTTTTATATTTATCCCTGCATCCCTTCTTATCTTCCTGGTTTACACCAGCTGGAATTGGCACCTTACGAATGCTATATCCATTCGCAGGTTGCCGAAGGTTCATCGGGCCAGTCCCTCCCCTTCTCTGGATAAGAAGTTCTACTTATCGGAACTTTTATTAAATTGTGATTAAATTGCATTATATATAACTTATTTTTTATTGTCAATAACAATTTTATTATTTTTATAATTTTCTTTAAGTGGTTCATTGTAAAATTAAATGCAACACCTAAAAAATAGTAGAACCATAGTGAG
>CALGOY010000319.1 GCA_937960725.1 uncultured Bacillota bacterium | reverse complement strand
CTGTTGCACTTTCCTTGGAGTCGCCTCCACTGGGTGTTACCCAGCATCCTGCCCTGTGGAGCTCGGACTTTCCTCATCTGCAGCATAGCTGCAGACGCGATCATCTAGCTTACTCGCACCAATTTCGCTACCAGGAACTATATGATAACATGTTATGCTTGTGATGTCAAATTGTATTCTTTACCATAAAAAGCTTACATTTTCAAATCGTTAGACTCCGGTGTAGCAATGTATAGTATACGGCCGCAATTTTCACACTCAACTATAGTTTTATGCTCTTTTACCCTCTGAATAACTAAGGATGCCAAACTCATGTTGCAGCCGCCACACCTGTCCTGTTCAATAGAAGCTATCGCCGTAATCCGGCTACCCTTTAAACTCTTATATTTGTTTAATAAATTTTTATCTACTTTTCTCTCCAATTCTTCTTGTTGTTTTCTGATTTTCTCACAATTTTCCTCCATTATGCTTATTTCTGCATCATACTTTTGCTTAACTTCAGCATATTCTTTTTTACCTTTATTTATATTAACTCTAACTTCATCAAGCTGTGCTTTAAGAGATTCTATATCTTTAATTAACGTTTGTAGTTCTTTTTGTTTTTGTTTTAACTTTTCTTTAGCTTTCATAAGCTTTTCTTCGACCTCATCTAATCGTTTTAAATCCTTTTCCAAATCGCTTGCCAACCACTCTTCATCGCTTTTCAGACTGTTTTTGATATTTTCAAATTCATGCCTTACTTTATTGTATGCTTGAGCTTTTTTTTCTAGTTCATCATTTAAGTTGATGAGCTGCTTTTGCTGTTCTTTTAAATATTGAAGTAATTTTATCAAATTCTGCCGCAAAGGAGAATTCTTTTTTTCCGCTTCATATTCATCTATCTGCAAATCTAGCTCTTGATATTTCCACAATAAATCTAATTGTTCCAATATGTTTCCTCCTTCCTTACATCACAAGCCACCCAGCCTCCATCCAATGAAATTCTTAAAGTAAAACTTGCTTCGTTTTTTAAAGTCAAAAAATTTACATTTGTCAAATATATGAATATCTACAATTTTATAATGATAAATAAGGAGAATCCTGCGATTCAGATGAAATAATATCTATATTATATTGTAGACTATCCAATGCCTTTTGTAAACGGTCAATTAATTTTATCATAACTGGTAATTCCGTATTGAAATGTCCTGCAGCTAGCAGGCTGATGCCCAATAGCTCTGCTTCAATAGCATCATGATGCTTTATTTCTCCAGTGACTAATACGTCTGCCCCTGCGTCTAAAGCTTTTTTCATCAAGCCGGCTCCTGACCCTCCAGATACGGCTATCTTCTTAACCGTTCTTCTCTTTTCTCCAACGATGTCTATACGCTGCGCCTTAAGCTGCCTGCGCACTAACTCAGCAAATTCTATTAAATCCATAGGCCTGTCCAATACTCCAATTCTACCAAAGCTTAAATCTGGTGTATCATCTATCCGACAGACATCTTTCAGCCCCAAAGCCTCTGCTAGGCAATCATCTGTACCGCCTACTGCTTTATCTAAATTAGTATGGGCAGAATATACCGCTATATCGTTTTTTATGAGTGGGTATATCAATTTTACTACTGTATTGCTCGATTCTAAACTATAGATAGGCTTAAACACTAGGGGATGATGGGATATTATCATATCTACTCTCTTATCTATGGCCTCTTTTACAACATCGCTACTAATATCTACAGCTGTCATCAGCTTTCGAACTGGTGCCTCCTTTTTCCCCAGCAATAGACCAACATTATCCCACTCTTCCGCCTGAGCCTCTGGAGCTATATCGTTCATTATCTGCACTATTTTTCCCACCGTGCAATCCATTGATATACCTCCTTATACTTTTTTAATTTTTCTTCGCAATCTTTGCGTTTTTTCAGTGCGTTCTCCGTATTGCTATTCTTTAATTTACTGATTACATTCTCCATTATAGCCATTTTATTTAATACAAATGGCTCTAGCAATCTATGCTTTTTTTCAATAAGTCTGGGGCTTATCTCTAATTCTATATCATTCCACTGTTCTTGTTTGCCGTGTTCTACAAGCATAATTTCATATATGCGGCCATTATCCAAGACTAACTCTTCATCTTTGATAGTAAAATCATTTTGAATTAGCCAATGCCTAAGCTTGCTTTGAGAACTCATGGGCTGAAGTATTAATCTGCTTATATCTTTTAATATATCGGGGCTCTCTTCAAGAATATTCTTGATAAGGTTTCCTCCCATCCCTGCAATTATAACAGTATCAACTTCCCCACCTTTTAAAACTTTTAGCCCTGATCCTAGTCTCACTTCTATAGAATCGGAAAAGCCCTGCTCTTTAACTAACATTTTTGTCTTTTCTAGAGAATTTCGACTTATGTCAGATGCGATAACCTTTGGGGCCACGCCATTTTTTACAAGATATACGGGAATAAACCCATGATCTGTTCCAATATCGGCAACCTTGGACCCTTGGGGAACTTTTTCTGCGATCGCTTTCAGCCTTGGACTTAGCATTATAAATCCCCTCCCCAATTCCTATTGTTTCCAGAATATTGTTCTATAAAAGCTTAAATAAAAAAGCACCTCTTTGCCGGTGCTTTGCAGATAAAATACTGGACAAATTTAATCTAGAAAATCTTTGAGCTTCTTACTTCTGCTTGGATGTCTTAGTTTTCTTAAAGCTTTGGCCTCTATTTGTCTTATCCTCTCTC
>CALGOY010000318.1 GCA_937960725.1 uncultured Bacillota bacterium | reverse complement strand
GACCAGCTACAGAAAATATGAATGGGTAGAAGAAATAGATTTAATAGATGAAGGGCAATATATAAGCTGTATAAGCCCCATTCCCGATAGCTCTGACTATTGGTATATCAAAGTTAAAAAAGCTAGTCTGCTAAAACCGGCTTATCGGATGTTTAATACAAGCCTAGCCAGATTTTTAATAGTTATATTTTTTTCGATCATATTTGCTAATTATACCGTCATTAGAAAAATACGGAAATTAATAGCTAATCTTGAGATGAGTAAAGAAAGATATAAAGAGTATGCTGTCAGAGATGCAGTTACTGGAGTCTATTCCAGGGCATTTTTCGAAAACTGGATTTTAGATCGATCTAGCGAAATAATTAATGGTATCAATTCCCTATCCGCCATCATAATGATCGATTTGGATGGTTTCAAAGAGGTTAACGATACATATGGACACCTCGTGGGGGATGAAGTTTTGTGTGAAATTGCCAATATACTTAAAAAATCCATTAGGGAAGGGGATTTTGTTATTCGGTATGGGGGGGATGAATTCCTCATACTGTTAAGAAAATGCAATGTTGAATATTGTGAACAGATTATATCCCGAATTGAGGAAAAACTTGAAGAACTCAATCAATATAATATAAGAATATCTTATGGAATTGAAGAAATACGGGATAGAAGCCGATTGTTAGAACATATAAAAAATGCGGATGAAAAGATGTATCGGATGAAGAAGAAAAAGCAGGATGAATAAATAGATTGATTGACGATTTATGTCATTTGCTGTATCATGGTGTAGAGGGGGTGTATGGATTGGTACCATTAAAAGTTATAATATATATTTTATTAGCATATCTTATCGGCTCAATTCCGTTTGCATATTTATTCACCCGATGGTATTCAGGGAAAGATATAAGGGAAGTGGCCTGGGGGAATGTAGGAACTACTAATGTAATGGTCAATATAGGAAAGATGCCGGGTATTCTCACTATGATAGGAGATGTATTCAAGGGTTATCTAACAGCGGCCTTGGGATCGGTATCCTTGCTGCCGGGGCTTAGATTTGTATTGCCCGTGGCTGCCATCACAGGGCATAACTGGCCGGTATGGCTAAAGTTCAGGGGAGGCGGAGGATTAGCTACCTTTATAGGAGGAGCACTGTTTCTCCTGGAGTGGTACCATATCGCTTTTATGATGGGGGTATGGGGCATCTTACATTTATTTATCAAGCACCCGGACAAAAGTGCGGTCGCTGCCTGTATAGTACTGCCCATAATATTGCTAGCTTCGGGCTGGAAGTTAGGCCCCATGGTCTATGTAAGTGGATCCAGCTTTACGATACTGATAAAGAGAATCCAGTGTCTGATAGAGGAGTATCAGAAAGAGAGAAGTATTGACTATAATAACGAGGATAGGTCAGGCAGCCAGCATGCTGAAGCTAGTTAAAAAAAGACCCGATGAATACGGGTCTTTATTTTTCTGCTTCTTCTACTGTTTTTTCTATTTTGTTGTGTAGGAAATCATGGAGCAGCTGTATATTTTTCTCCATATCGAGGGCTAGCACGTCCATTCCGTTTATCCGCTTGCCCTCGAATGCCCCATCGGCTGGGATCCGAAACTGGTAGATTTCTTTGTCTTCAAGGCCTAGAACCGTCGTTCCCATAGATACTATTTCACTTATTGGTATATTGGTTTCAGTGTATGGAAATATATCGGCTACTAGATCAGGAACTTTGAGCACGCTCATATTTTTTACTTTGTCAAATAGGGCTGCTAGTACCCTGCGCTGCCTCTCGGTTCTCTCGAAATCTCCATTTCCCACATAGCGAATTCGGGAGTAGGCTACGGCTTGCTTTCCATCTAGGGTTTGAAGCCCTGCCTTTTTAAGGTAGGGGG
>CALGOY010000317.1 GCA_937960725.1 uncultured Bacillota bacterium | reverse complement strand
TGGAAAATATAGCCTAAATCAATGACTTCTGTCTTCCATTCCCTTTCATCGCCGGTAATTGTTACCGTTGTAATGAGATCTTTATTCATAAAGAATGAAACCGGTATTTGCGCCAGAGGGCTTTCCGTTATGCTTCGGCAGGTGAACACAATTTCATACTTACCCCGCTCTTTTACGGATATATGGAATATGTTCGTCGCACCTTTTTCAGCATCCAGTTCCAAGGATACCTCATCAACCAGCTCTATCTGTTTAGCATTATATAAAGCAGCCTCTTCTTCCGTCACGTATTTTTCTAGTTCTTTATCAAGTTCACTGATAATCCCTCGGAAGCGGTTAAATGTCGGCAATTTCATTAGCACGCGGCAAATATTCATCGCACTGCGCTGAAATTCAGCTATAGTGACTTTCCCTGTTTTTAAACCTTCAGCTGCATTATCATTGTTTGTATTTTCTTTGGCGTTCCGTGTAACCATATATAAATCATTTTGACTTCTAATCATAGCTGCAATATTCTGCCTTGTAGCCGGCTCGCCCTCGTCATTCCCCTTTGCCCACCAGTCGGTCATCACAATCCCATTAAAGCCCCATTCTTCCCGCAAAATCGTGGTCAACAAATCATAGTTGGATGCAGTCCAGAGACCGTTAAGCGGATTGTAAGCACTCATGATGGAGTATGCCCCGCCTTCTTTAACAGCGATTTCAAACCCTCTGAGATAAATTTCTCTGAGAGCCCGTTCCGAAACAACAGCCTCGACATTATTCCGCTCATATTCCTGGTTGTTAGCTGCAAAATGTTTAATCGTACCGGTAACCCCATATCGATGCAGACCCTTTAGCTGGGCCGTTGCCATTTTTCCAGTTACCAGGGGATCTTCGGAAAAATATTCGAAGTTTCTGCCATTTAACGGATGGCGATGGATATTCATTCCCGGCCCTAGTATAGTATCGATTTTATTCTTCCTCAGCTCTAAAGCTAAAAACTCAAACAGTTCTTCCACTAATTGTTCATTAAATGTACAGGCCAAGCAGGTCCCGTTAGGCAAAGAAAAAGCAACGGTTCCTACATCCATTCGAATACCGCTTGGTCCATCCGCACAGCAAGCGATAGGAATACCAAATCCCAGCAGCTCTTCCGTCACTCCGCCAAAGGCTCCCGCTGTTCCTGGAGTGACTTTCGGTGAATTCATACCCTCGCCCCGAACAAGGCAAATTAAATCTTCTTCTGATAGCTGAGCAATAAATTCCTCCAATGACACTTTCCCGTCAGCTACATCACTTAGCTTCCATCCTTGATCGCCGGTGTAGGGAATAGCCTTGGGTCTGTTCTTTTCGATGCGATCCTGTAACGAATACGAACGCAAAGGAACCGGTTCATAGCCAACCTCAATCTCTCCCGAATCGAGAATAACCGGTTTCATTCGTTCAAATGCAACAACAGGTGATAAAGCCTCTGTTAATCGTTCTGTGACTTGAATCGTATCTACTTCAAAACTGCCTGCTAGAGTTGTATGTCTTACGCTATTTCCAACATGGAAGAAATAAGTCCCTTCTTCTAAAACATAACAGGATTTGTGACCGGTAATCCCAGAATCGTCATAAGAAGCCAGTGATTTTTTTGAACAGCTTAGCGTCAGTTGTTGACTTTCACCGGGCTGTAATGTTTTCGTCTTCGCAAAGGCACACAGGCTGCGTAGCGGTTTACCGAGTTTGCCCTGTGGCGCTTCTACATACATTTGAACAACTTCTTTTCCATGGTGTTCTCCGGTATTTGTCACTGTTACTTGAACGGATACCATATCCTCCGACACATGAAATGCATCAACAGCAATAGAAAAGCTTGTATAGGAAAGTCCGAATCCAAAGGGATATAATACTTTGTCTTTTGCAAAGGTCTCAAAATAGCGATAGCCAACATAAATATCTTCTACATAAATATTTCGTTTCGCATCGCCAAAATAGGGGGTAGACGGATAATCCGATAAGTCATAAGCTATTGTATCGGTTAATTTTCCGGAAGGTGAATGCGTGCCGTTTAAAACGTCTAATACACCATTTCCTCCCTCCTGTCCGCCTTGCCAGACGTAGAGCACAGCAGCAGGGTCGTATTTTTCAACCCATTTCATATCAATAATACTGGCAACATTTAATAAAACAATTGTTTTGTCGAACTGTTCGCAAACCAACTGAATCATTTCTTCTTCAGTTTTTGTCAGGTAATAGCTTCCTTCTTCTGCTTTTAAGTCTTGATCTTCACCCGCTGTGCGCCCGATGACAATTATAGCTATCTCCGATTTTTGCCGTGCCTTTTGCACAATTTCTTTTGTAAGAGGCATCTCTTCCTGAGACCAGGGTTCCGTAGCCCAGCCTTGTCCCTTATCGAAAGGATGGCTTTTAATCCATTCTTGATATATATCTATTAAATCTTGATTAATTTGATATTTTCCATATTGCTTTAAGGCATCCAGGATGCCAACAACATAACTGGTGTTTACCAATCCACCAGAACCAGTACCGCTCTTATAATAATCGAACTGAATCCGGCCAAATATAGAAATCTTGGCACCATCCTGTAAAGGCAAGGCATTGCGGTCATTTTTTAATAATACAATTCCCTCAGCAGCAGCCTCTCTGGCTTTTTGAGCATAAAGTTTCAAATCCAACTTTTTTTCCATGGCTACTCTCCCTTTCACTAAGGTTTATAGTAATTCTACCATGAAACGGAAAATATTTAAACAGCTTATTTAAACAAAAAGGAACCGCCTTTTTAAGGCAGTTCCTTATTTTTTATACTTGAAAGACTAAATCGCTTTTTTCTTTAATTTTAGCAGCTTCAAAATAGCGATTTTCCAGGGGTATCCACTCATTTATGAAGCGCTTATGCATAAAAGGCCCATTTCTTTCAAGTATCCTGCGGCTTTGCTCCTCTGGATCAATTGCTAAAAATACCTTTAGGTCGTAGAAGTCAATCAATATAGGATGCATGCTGTATACCCCTTCTATTATATTAAGCTTCTTAGGTCGAACATGCACCGCATCTTCCAGCGCCATGGTCTGGCAGTTGTAGGGACGGTAGCTAAATTCTCGACCGCTCTTTAAACCCTGTATGACCTCTTCATAAAATCTTACATAATCCACGTTCCCGCCAACTTCCTTTAATCGCTCCTCGGTCTTTAATTCCGGTCTGAGGAAAAAATCATCCATATGAAATATATTGCAGTCATATACATCCCCTATTATACTGGCTAAGCTAGTTTTTCCAGCTCCGCTGTTGCCGTCTATGGCTACATAGATAGGTCTATCTAGCTTCATTAGGGCATCGATTCTATTAAACAACTCAAAAAAACGGCAATATTCCCCTTTTACAATGCGATATGCAGGTTTATACAGTTCTTTGTAGATATTGCTATGGCTAACTGGAGGATAGCCTTTATTTTTATATTCTGCCAGATAGGCTTCCAGCTCCTGCAAGGAATAGGGTAGATCCCCTTCCGCGCAGCATTCTCTTAACACGCTGAGTTTTTCTTCAAAGCTTTCTACACTACCTACAACAGAATTGGCGGTGTTTATAAAAAATTTATTAATAGTTTCTAATTCAATATCCTTATCCTCTAGTGCTATTAGATGAAGCCTATAAAGGCCATTTCCGATGTCTTCAAAAGTTGAAAAAACTGTTTTATCTGTCCTGTTTTTCTTTATAGCCTCAAACTCATCCTCTAGACGCTTTAAACTTTCCTCTTCATCAGCTATCATGTGGCCCCCTGCAAACTCATTTTGATATATCAGTTTAACCATATCTTGAAGCTGCATCTTCGGATACAGCCTATATTGCTTCAGCAATAATTTTTTTAAGTTATCCTTATTCTCCATTTTCAATAAACCCTGCCCTCTTTAAAGCTAATACAATGATAGGTATAATTATTATTTGAATAATTATTCCTGGGATTGCATTTAAAAAGGCACC
>CALGOY010000316.1 GCA_937960725.1 uncultured Bacillota bacterium | reverse complement strand
GGTGGCAACTGAAGAGCGTGACCCTATCTTTCCATTCTTTGTAATATAGGCGGGAATAATGAGGGAGGAGCCTTCTATCTCCCTGTCCATCTCCCGTATCAGCCTAACATCGGCTAGTAACAAGCCCCTCATCTTCAATTGTTTCATAATGGCTTTTTCAATCTCTTCCTCAGCAGCTTCGGCTGAAGTTCTAATCATTGGATCATCCACCTTAAAGTATAGGACTCCTCCAGGAAGAACCGGTTCTTTAAATACCTTCTCGCCGTTTTCTAAGATGGCATCCAAATATGCTATAAGCTGAATATGTAGTCCATAATATACATCCGATAGTTTAAAAGCTTGATTCCCCGATTTATAATCAATCACCCGAACGTATGTCCCATCTTCGCCCTTCCAGGCATCAACCCTATCAATCCTGCCTACCAGCCGAATTTCATCCCCCGAGGGCAGGGATAAAACAATCGGCGGAAAAGTAGCATTCTTAGATTCGTTAAAAGATACCTCATAGCCTACCGGCTCAAAACCGCTTCTACGGATATGCTCCGCAATAAGCCATATCGCACGGGTTACCACCCTTTTCAAACGGCTGGTAAGATATTTATATCTATCGGTGCTGTTTAAGATAGAGCCCGTCCTTTTGCTCAAAAGCTCATCCACTATTTGGGATACTTGCTCTCTGCACCACTCCCTATCTAAATTTCGCCAGCCTATGCCACTTTCTTCTATCTGCTTTGAAAATATATCTATAACAGCATGGATAAAGCTGCCCAGGTCTGGAGGAGTTAAGCGATAGACTTTCCTCTCTTTAGCCCTAAGCCCATAGCGAACGTAGAATGAAAAGGGACAAGAGGCATACTGTTCCAGCCGGGATATGCTGGAATATAAAGGAGCACCATAGAGCTTTCTCGCTTTGTCAGCCGGTATACTCTCCACCTGGCTGGTATAGCTAAGCCACTCTTCCAGCTTCTCACACCTATCCCTCCAGTCCTCCTGCTCCATATACCAGTTATAAACATGCTTCCATATAGGGCTTGCCGGAAAGCCCTCCGCCTGCCTCCTTATAACAGATACCATCTCGTTAAATGTGGGCAAGGGAGCAGCTATCCTTTCAAATTCCATTTCTACATCGGCATTATGAGCGAATACTGTTGCTATATTGCTAAACTCCGAAATATCGGGAAATAGCTTTCTCATCCTAGAGATAATAATAGACGGTCTCATCGTGCGCCCTTCGTGATCCGCTATGGGATAGCTTATTCTAAGATAATTCCCTGCAGTAGTTAGAGTGCTATAGACCATAAATTGCTCTTCAAAAGCCCGAGCCCTTGTATCCTGAGCCAGCTCCATTCCCATTGAATATAAAGTTTGGCGGTCTTTATCAGACAGGATACCCTCTGCCTTTGGCGGAGCTGGAAAAACTCCGTCATTGACGCCCAGCACATATAGCCCTTTTATTTCATGGCTTTTCGATCTCTCCACGCTTCCAACCAGCACCTGGTCCAAACTCGGGGGTATCAAGCCTACCTGATGCTGGGAAAGTCCAATAGATATTACTTCCCTAAATTTCTGCACCCCCATGCTCTCTTCCCCCATGGCCTCTACGATCTGATCTAATACTTCCATGGTAATATTCCAGATTTGGCTGTATTCATTGGCAAGGGCCAAATCTCCTGAAATTTTAAACTCCTCCACGAGTTTTTCCATAGTTTCCGGAATTTGAATTTCACAGAGAAAATCGAATAGAGCAGTACATATTTCCTTAACCTTTGTCCTACCGCGGGTCCTCTCTCTAAATTTTAAAAGAGGCTCTATTAGCTGCCTGCGAACCTCATTAACCCTTGTTAGAAGCTCCAGCTCCCTTTCAGTAATTCCCCCTTCATCAAATCCCGCATCAGGCCTATAGTGCCAATCTTCCTCCTGGGTCCATCTTGAAGCCCTGATGCCACAGGCTAGTACATAGTTTTCTAATATATCTATATCCTCCCGATCTATCCCAGTAAGCCCTGTCTTTAGATATCTAAATACAGCTTCGTAAGACCAGTTGTGGACGAATATATCCAGCATGGAGAGGATAAGCTGGGCTAAAGGATGGCTTGTGATATCCTTTTTCTTGTCAATGAAAAAAGGGATCCCATATTCGGTAAATATAACCCTTATCAGTTTTTCGTAAGCATCCAGATTTCCCGTCACTACGGCGATATCTCTATATCTCCAGCCCCTGTCCCTACATAGGGCTAAGATATCTTTAGCAGTCTCCTCCACTTCAGAATATATATTAGAAGCTACAAACAGCGAAACATCCTTAGTTTTTCCCCGATAGCGGCGATAGGGATAGGAAAAATAATAGCGCTCTAAATGGGATAGCTCCTGGCTGTCCTTGAAGCGATATGGGCTATCATCCATAGCAACCGGCCGCTCAATTTCTATACCATTGCTTCTAGCTAGGTCCATCAGCTTTTTAGCCGTATTTTTAGAAGGGGCAAATACATCCGTGCCATACGGAGAAAATTCATCCACAAGACAGTCGGTACATAGACACACGTTAACCCGCCTGGCCTTTTTCATAAGTTCTAGGATAACCCGATACTCTTGAGGTGTAAAGCCGGAAAATTCATCTATCCATATCTCCGCATTGTCAAATTGTTTGGAGTCTTTTAATTTTTCTGCCATCAAGCTTAAATCGTCATCGGCATCTATGTAACGCTCATGAAGGGCAGTTTCAAAGCCATCATATATGGCTCCTATCTCCTTAAGCTTCTCTCTAAGTTGTTCCTGGAAACTCTCTCCTTCGGCCTCCTCCAATTTGTCCGCCATTTGCAATAATGCTTCTGGAGTGACATTATACCTCTTAAACTCTGCAATCAGCTGCAAAGCCGTATCTACAAAACCTTGTTGCTTAGCAGCTTTGCCCAATAGTTTTAAATCATCTTTCATATTGTCGATAATTCGATACAACAGCATGGACTTCCCCGAAGGGGATATATGCCTTCTTGTGCAGCCTCCGACTTCTCCGAATACCCGGTAAGCCATTCGCCTAAAGCTTAAAACCTCAGCCCTGAGGCTACCCCCCGTAGAAAGCATATCTACTAAATTTTTCTCAGCCTGCATGGAGAATTGTTCAGGCACTACCAAAATTAAAGGGGTTTCAACCCCCTCTTTAATCCTCGCCTCGATTTCTTTAAGACAAAAGTAACTTTTTCCACTGCCTGCACGGCCGTATATAAGTCTTAAGCTCATTTCCCCTCACCACCTTAAAACTTGTCCTATAGCCCTATAATATCATTTATCTTTTATCTCCGGACGAAGAGCTTATTATCCTATATCCCGCTGCAATTAGTAGAGCTGCCAACAGCAAAAGTATCGCCATCCTAATCCAACCGTCTTCAACTGCCATAATAGCTTGATCCAAGCTTTCGAAAACTTCAGGATAAAACAACGCAAGAACGCCTACAGCGTTATTAACAAAATGCATGGCTATAGATAGGAAGATAGAACCGCTTTTGGAAACGGCAAAAGCAAACGCCGCTCCTAGAATAAATGTCGGTATTATTCTAACAAAATCTATATGGTACAAAGCGAACATCAATCCATTTATTATAACTGCATTCCTAACTTTTACAGAGCCTTCCAAGGAAGAATATATAAATCCCCTGAAGAACAATTCCTCGCATATAGCTGGCAGTAGAGCCACTACCAGTAGGGTGATCCATAGATTATCCCCTTTCAATATAATATTAAGCTGCGTGACAACCTCTTCATTTTCTGGAAATAAATATAACAAAATATTCCCAACCAAGTTGGCAAGTATAAAGGTTCCTATCCAAAGAATTAATGTACCAATTATATCTTTAATACAGGGCAGTTTAAGCTTAAATGTCTTTTTAAAATCTGCCTTAAGATAAAAGGCGGCTATTAGAGGCAGAGCTAATATAAATAGCTGGGTTGCAGCTATACCGTAAAAGCCCAGTTTTAGTGTAAAAAAGGAGCTTAAATAAATTAGTAGCAGTAGTCCAACTGAATATAATATTAGCCCGTCCCCTAAAGTTACCTTGCTTCCCTTTATGATATGGCTCCTTCTCTCCAGCAAGTTAAATTCAGTGCCGGAGCCGAATAATACGCTTTCTGAGTTGTATATTTTCGATAATGCTACAACTCCGATTACTGCATAGATAACATTGCTCATCAGCACAATAGCCATATTGGTAACGTCATAGTTTAGCGCCATAACTTCTCTAATAAGCAGGGCAATGTTTGCTACCGGAATAGCTGCCGTTCTTGGAGTTAGATTAACACCTGGAACGATAGATACGAAGGCTGGCAGCATAAATATAAGCAGCACTGGAGTCATATAGTTATTTGCTTCTTTAAAACTCTTGGCAAAAGAAGTTACGCACAGTATTATGGCGCTGACAAACAGTGCAAATACAACAAGGCAAACCAGGGTTATGATAAATGGAATAATTAGCGGAGCTAAACTTATGTTGATTGCCTTCTCCCCGCCAGCAGCTTGAGAGGCAATGCTGATAATCATAAATAATCCGACCAATACCATAGATATAAAGTTTAAGATCGCCGATGCAACTGCTACGGTGGATACTGCTAAAAATTTTCCACCCATCAATTCCATATTGCTTACTGGAAGAGTTAGCAAAGTTTCAAGGGTTCCCCTCTCTTTCTCACCTGATGTTACATCTATAGCTGGATACATAGCACCAGTAACCACCCCTACTATCAATATAAAGGGGAGGATCGTTCCAAATATCATACCCGTTATCTCTTCTTCCTCCGCCACATCTACGGCTTCATATGCTATAGGTTCCATAATGAAGTCTGCATCCAATCCTGCATCTTCTATATAATTTGTAGTTATCATAGTCTTATAGTCTTTAAACAGATTCCTAACCCTATTCAAAGCTGTACTAGCATCTGTATCAGAAGAGTTATAGTATATTTTATATAGTTCCTTAGAATTCTTTATTTCCCGGGTAACGTATAATTTCACTTCCCCATCTTCAAAGGCCTTCGCGACATCTTCGATGTATTTTATATTGATCTTATAATCCTCATACCGCTCCTCTATCAGCTTTTCTAATCTATTGTCCGGAGGAAAATCAAAAGCCACATCAAATACCTTCTCCTCCTGCGATCGCACAATTAATATTCCAAGCTGGGAAGAAGCGAGCATTATAAGTGGATAGAGTATAAGGGGTAGCAGAATCATAATAACAAGGGTTCTTTTATCCCTTAAAACATCTATGATCTCTTTCTTGTAGACTGCTTTCAAAGCTTTTATTCTAAATTTATTCAACTAACTCGCCCCTCTCCCTAACTAAGGATATAAATGCATCTCTTATATTGCTTGTACCCGTATCTCTCTTCAAGCTATCAGGGGTACCTTCGGCTATTGCTATTCCCCTATGTAAGAGAATTATTTTATTGCATATAGTCTCTGCTTCTTCCATATAGTGGGTTGAATAAACAACGGCCTTGCCCCTTTTGCTCTCCGACTTCATAAATTCTATTATAGAATGGCTGCTTAAAACATCCAAGCCTAATGTAGGCTCATCGAATATGTACAAAGAAGGGGAATGAATAAGACATCTAGCTATGGACACCCTCTGAGTTTGGCCGGTGGAGAGCTTTTCGATGCGGTCGTCGGCAAACTCCTCCATATTAAGAAGCTCTATAATCTCATCAATTCTCTGCTTAGCCCTATCTTTGTCTATACCGTACAATTCACTAAATATAGAAAGCAGCTCCCTGGGGGTCATCCTTCCATAAAGCCGTGTATTCCCTGATAAATATCCTATGGTACTTTTATAGCGATTTGGATTATCATACAGTGTCTGTCCAAGAAGGGAAACCGTTCCGGAAGTAGGAGTCATTACTCCTCCAAGCATTCTAAGAAGAGTTGTCTTTCCAGCTCCATTAGGTCCAAGTATGCCGAATATATCTCCTGGCTCTACTTTAAAGCTAATTCCATTTACCGCGTAAAATTCCTCCTTTTTAGTTCGCCGCTTCCCTACTTTTACTGTTCGGGTAAATTTTTTACTAATCTTATCAACTATCAGCATGTTTATTTCCTCTTTTCCTATTAATCAGATTGTTTATGTATTATTTTACCATGCCACAGCAGCAGTAGCAATAAAATTGAAATAAAAATTACCTAGGAAGTTTTGCTATATGATAAAATTTCCTAGGTAATTTAAAAATAAAACATCTAATTATAAATCTCCTATGTGCTTTCCCTTACTATTAGTTCCGGATTAATAAGTAAAGTTTCATGTCTTTGCTCTTTGGGATTTTCTATTAAATGCTGTAGACATTCAAATACTTTCTTACCATAGACTGGATAATTAGGATCAATCGTAGTAATTTGTGGAGTTATTAACCATGATTCTCCTACATTATCGTAGCCGGTTACGGCCATATCTTGTGGCACTCGTACGCCTTTTTCTTTGAGCGCTTTAAGCGCACCTATTGCAACATAATCATTAATGCATAAAACCGCATCAGGATATTTCCCGTCTTCAAGCAACGATAACATATCCCTATATCCAGATTCATAATCAAAACTGCTGTGGACAGTTTTTTCGGTATTTATATCCATATTGAGTTCTCGAGCTATCTCTACAGCATACTTTTTCTTCAGGTAAGAAGGCAATGTTGAACTGTTGCCACCTATCATATATATATTTTTGTATCCTTTAGAAGATAAATGCTCAAGCAATAGCCTAATTCCTATTTTATCATTTACATGAATCCCTGAACATTCAAATCTGCTTGCCTTCTCACTACACAAAATACAGGGAATTAATTTATTTAAATTTTTTATCTCTTTGATATATTTTTTCTCAAGATTTACCTCATCAATACGGCCTCCCATTATCACAATCCCATCCACATGTTTTTCCCGTAAGCTTTGCAAAAGTTTAGTTTCTAATTGCCGGTCATTTTTTGCATTTAACAAAATTGTCATATATCCGTTTCGAGAAGCCCATTTTTCGAATTCATAATATACAGATGCAAAATACATATGCCCAATATGGGGTACTATAAACCCGATCGTCTTTGAAAAGCCAGATTGCAAATTTTTTGCAAATATATTTGGTTTAAAATTATATTTATCCACTAGATTTAAAATTTTCTTTTTTGTCTTTTCTGATACATAGCCTTTGCCTGAAATTGCCCTAGATACCGTAGCTGCTGAAACACCCGCTTCTTTGGCAATATCATATATTGTCACACGTTTATTTTTATTCCTTTCATCCAAAGCTAATCATCCCTACTCCTTCGTTAATATAATCGTAGATATAGACATTGGGTTTAAGCTTATACCCATTTGATCGTCGTATTTGCCTTCGAAAATGCAATCTAAATCACGATGATCTGATGTTTCATAGATATAAATTTTATTATATTCATTGCTTTGATTCAAATCAATCATAAATTCTTTTGTCGCATCTGATTCATTTACTAATACAACTACCAGATAAAAAGTTTTATAAAAAATTTATGAAAACATATTGACAAAAATAAAGCCATTTTGTATTATTGTATTAAGTCCTTAATACAGTAATACAAGGGAGTGATTTAATGCCCTGGCATCTAACATCGGATCGCCCTATATACACCCAACTGATCGAGCAAATAAAGCTTAAGATTTGCTCCGGGGTTTACCCGCCCGGTTCCAAGTTGCCATCGGTTCGAGACCTAGCACGGGAGGCATCGGTAAACCCCAATACTATGCAAAGGGCTCTTGCAAAACTTGAAGAGGACGGTCTTTTATATACCCAACGCACCAGCGGCAGATACGTAACGGAGGATGTGGACATGATTAAAAAAGCTAAAAATCAATTGGCTAAGGAACATATACAAAATTTTTTAACTAAAATGGCAGAGCTAGGCTTTGATTATGATGAAATTCTGTCTATTATATCCTCAATGGCAAAGGAGATGAAAAAATGAGTATTATTTTAGAATGCAAAAATCTGACCAAAACTTTTGGTACAAAAAAAGCCCTTGATAACGTCAATTTGAGTATTCCCAGGGGAAGAATTATTGGATTGCTCGGCCCTAATGCCAGTGGAAAAAGTACTTTTATAAAGCTCTGCAGTGGCCTTTTAACTCCTACCAAGGGGGAGATATTAATAGATGACCATAAACCTGGCATTGAAACTAAAAAAATTGTTTCCTACCTGCCTGAAAGAAGCTACCTAAATGATTGGATGAAAGTTAGCGATATTATTGAATTTTTTAAGGATTTCTATGATGATTTTAATCCCGAAAAAGCATACGATATGCTGGTCAGGCTCGGTATCGAACCAAAAGACAGGCTTAAAACGATGTCTAAGGGAACTAAAGAAAAAGTACAGCTAATCTTAGTTATGAGCCGCGAGGCTAAACTCTATTTGTTAGATGAACCTATCGGCGGTGTGGATCCAGCTGCCCGGGATTATATATTGGAGACTATCATTGCCAATTACAATGAAGACGCAACGGTAATTATATCTACCCATATTATATCCGATATAGAAAAAATACTTGACGACGTTATATTTATAAAAAACGGCCAACTAGTTTTAACAAAGTCTGTCGATGAAATTCGCGAAGAAACCGGAAAATCTATAGATTCTTTGTTTAGGGAGGTCTTCAAATGTTAGCTAAACTTTTAAAACATGAATTTAAAGCAACTGCAAGAATTTTTCTACCCCTGTACCTTATATTGTTAATATTTGGGCTTATCAATAGAATTTTCAATGTATTCGATATTTTCGGCGATTCCATTAGTTTCAATATGCAAAGTACACTCAGCGTTATAAGCTCAATTATATACTTTACATTAATCGTTGCTATCATCGTAATGACTTTGGTCATCATGATTCAAAGATTCTATAAAAACCTTTTGGGCGACGAAGGGTATCTAATGTTTACATTACCGGTAAAACCTTGGCAACACATTGTAAGTAAACTTATCATCTCCATGCTATGGAGCGGCTTAAGCTTAATCGTAATTATAAGCTCCATCGCTATCTTGATTGGTATAAAAGATACATTGGCTGCGCTATCCAGGGGTATCAACTTTTTTATAGAATCATTGGGATATACTGGACTATTGACAGCATGCTCCTATGCTATTTTAATGTTCATATTATACGTATTGATGATATATTCTGCTATTTCATTGGGCCATCTATTTCCAAAATACAAGCTCTTAGCTTCTTTTGGAATGTATTCAGTACTATATATTATAAATCAGGTTGTAACAACTGTAGTTTTGCTGACCTTTGGAAATAAAGCTTTAGCTAATATTATATCTAACTCTCCGACTCCGTCACAGATCATCAATTTTATACAGTCTTTACTTCCTGTTCCAATTTTATTGATAGTGGGAAACTTCCTATTGACCAAATTCATCTTGGAAAAGCATTTAAATCTTGAATAAGCCAGTAAAATTCTATTTCCAAGCTTCAATACACCTAATTACCCTATCAGCTGTTTCTTTATCCTGGATCCCCTCTATATGGGAGAACCAAACGCCCTCAGGTTTTAGAGTTTTAAAAACTAACGGCAATTCTTCTAGAGTAATACTTAATTGAACTGCATCTAGTTCTAGGATTTCTAATACAGCATCATAATTTGCGTTAAACAGATTTAAAATAATACTATTTTGTGTTACAATCATTCTCGTATAGTGAAATAAAATCTAGAGATAAAAATTTGGAGGTTTATATGGCAAAAATCGAAATATACAGACAGGCATACGACATTCTAGAAAATGTTACCCCTTTACGTTTGGACTGTGGAAAGCTCTGCAATAAAGCGTGCTGTCAAAATCCAGAAGGCGAAGAAGCAGGCATGTATCTTTTTCCCGGCGAAGAGAGTATCTATTCTCCTCAGCCGGATTGGCTGACTATTAAAAAGGTTCATTGGACCGTTAACCCTCATCGGAAAGTATATCTAGCCACATGCAGTGGAGCAGGCGATCGCTCTATCAGGCCTCTTTCATGCCGGATTTTTCCCCTTACACCATATATAGGTTCATCAGATATATTGCAGATAAAGATGGATATCAGAGCAAAACCTATCTGCCCTTTAGCTCAGCAGGGACGCAAAGCTTTAAATATTGATTTTATTCAAAAAGTTAGGAAAGCTACTCAGATACTTATAAAAGATCCGGATATTAAAGATTTTGTTAGAGAATTGTCCTCTATATTAGATGATTATATAAGACTATTGTAAAATATACTATTATAAAAAGGATTAGACATATCCCGTCTAATCCTTCTCATTATATTTTAATTTCATTCTATTATTTGATACTATTAGTCCATTTCCATTAATTTAATGCTTTTTATTATATATGTTTTTATATATGTTTGCTTCCTTTATCATCATTCATCTAACTGCCCTGGATTTAGTCCTACGGGCAGAGCTGCTGGACGTTGGCATGTACTTTCTACCATAATATGTTTTCCTTGTTCAGAAGCATCATGAAATGCATGCATAATATCTAACACATGATAGGCAAGCTCTCCATTGGCCCTGTGACTTCTTCCAGTACGAAGGGCATAGGCCATATCAGCAACTCCAATTCCTCTGCTATTTTCAGTATATCCATGGGATAGAGGCATTTCTTTCCACTCGCTCTCCCCTGCCTTTTTGATAAATACCGGCTCTCCAAAGGTGTTCGGATCTGGTACGGAAAGAGTTCCTAGACTTCCATAAATCTCTATTCGAGGAAGCTGCGAAGCCCATACATCAAAACTAGTGATAATAGTCCCTACCGCCCCTGTTTCAAAATCCAATATTCCAGCTACATGGGTGGGTACTTCTACCTCTATTTTTGTTCCATATTTCGGCTGACTGGCAATAACCCGCTCAGGAAATGTAATTTGAGCAGAACCTGTAACTCTCTTAATTGGTCCCATTAAATAAATAAGGGCTGTCAGATAGTATGGCCCCATATCAAACATAGGCCCCCCGCCCGCTTTATAATAAAATTCAGGATCTGGATGCCAACTCTCGGGACCACGACCCATCATAAAAGCAGTAGCAGCTACCGGTTGTCCAATCCATCCATCATCAATGATCTTTCGACATGTTTGAATACCTCCTCCTAGGAAGGTATCGGGTGCAGCCCCCACGAGCAAGCCTTTTTCCTTGGCTGTCTGTAATATCTTCTGTCCATCTTCCCTTGCAACTGCCAAGGGCTTTTCGACATACACATGTTTTCCAGCATTGAGTGCGGCCAAACATACCTCTGCATGGGCTCCAGGAGTAGTAAGATTAAGTACAATTTCAATTTCTGGATCAGCCAATAGCTCCTCTACTGTACAAGCCTTAGGAATGTTGTATTGCTCTGCCTTCGCCTGCGCTCTTTCTATTATAAGATCTGCACAAGCTGCTACTTCAAGTATATCAAAAGTCTGAGTGCAATTTTTCAAGTAGATATCACTGATATTCCCACATCCAATAACACCCACTTTAACTTTCTTCATCTTATTCCCCCCTCAAAGCATACTTCTTTGTATTCTCATAAGGCTTTATACTGCTTTTTTCAAAGCAATATCTTTTCCTTCGGCTGCTAAAAATCCTCGGTGTATTATAGTCAGTACTAGCCTATTTATAGCACAAGGTCCATCTACTATTGGAAGTCAAGTAAACTGTAGCTATGCATATAAATTATATAAATTTATGAAAAAAATTCCTTGGCTTCTTAGAGCAGCAGTTAAAAGCATGCTCTTTGATAACCAAGGAAAAACTATTAAGCTTATTAGGCTTCCAACTCCCCGTTAATCAAAGCTTCAAGGGTGTCTAGCATATCTTCTACTTGAGACTTATGAACTAAAAACTCTGCCTTTCCACTCCTAAATACTGCATAGAAATCATTGTCATAGGGGACATAGTTAACATGAACTTCCCGATCCTTTCCTACATTGAGGAAGAAGGTCGTTTTAACTTCTGGGTTTTCCTCCAGCTCCTTATTATTTTCAGCATCCGCCAGAATACCAATCAGGCTCTGGTAGAATTTTTTGAACGGCTTTTCTTCCACCTCTTTACCATCTACGTAGTAAGTGGTTATCTCCTTATCCTCTTCCCCTTCTTTCTCTGCCTTTTCAACAGTTCTCTCCAGAGTCAAGGTGTGGGTTTTACCCCTTCCTTCCACTATAATCTTGTCCACATTGTCAATGTTTACAATATAGGTAAACTTCTCAACTATATCAAAAGGCTTGGTATCCATAAAGGATATTTTATCTTTTTTCATGCCATAAACCGCTTTAGAATCTGCAGTTTTAAAGTATATCTTGTCCTCTTCGTATTCATCGCCAAAATATAGGTGGAGGGTATTTTCATTATCTTTTACCAACAATTCAGCTGAAGGCTCCTCCAACCCATACTTTGCCAAATCTTGAGGATCATCATCTATGAAATCCTCAATAGCTAAACCAGAAAGCTTATCCAACACGGATTGAAAATTCTCGCTGTGCACCCCCATAGGTTCGTTATAGGGCTGGGTCATCCTCCACATCCCTAGGCCAAACTGAGCTTCATCTTCAGATCGATCGTCATTTATTTTGATTTCGATAGGTTTGCTGCCTTTCTTCTGTATTTTAAAATAGGTCAGCTCCTGAGGATTAATCTCTACCAGCTTCTTGTCCCGCACATCATCCAAAGTATAGCTAAAATGCTCCCCGTGATTCATCCAAACTTCAAAAATTCTTGGATCACCTTCTGCCATGAGGTAGTAGGTATTTCCTGCTGGGGTGCGATTTCCTAGATAAAATACTTTCTTGGAACCATCCTTCAAGATAGCTTCCGCTATAACCTGAGGTTCTTCCAGACCATAGGGCTCCAAGTCTTCGGGAGTTTCTTCCTCTATAACTCTCTCCGCATATAAACTGGCAAAGCTGTATGCAATATCATCTACGGCCGTCTTTTTAAGAGTAACTGGATGGGGATAGTCAACCTCCCATTCAGTCTCAATGACGGTTTCCTTTTCCCCATTCTCATTTTCTTTAACAACTTCCTTCTCTACTTTAGTAAAAGTCAGGGTTCCATTTTTAGACTTCAATACCATTTTTACTATTTCGTCTTTATCAAATTTAGATATAACTATACTTTCCTTAGTAGAGCCTTCATCTTCATTAGAGGGTCGATTGTTAAGAAACACATATACTCCAGATAACACTAGTAAAGCTATAACCAATATGAGCACATTGCGGCGTTTTCTCATAGATGCCTCCTCCTCAACCATACTACCAGACCAGAACCGAGAATGATAAGTGGAATTAGGATTACCACAATACCGGAAAACAGGAGTATTTGGAAGCTATTAATATTCAGATATTCTGATACGATATTCTTGGGTCTTATAGAAATACTCTCGTGTTCATCCTGTAGCCAATTTAAAGTATTTAGAACAAAGTCAGCATTTCCGATACTA
Organism: uncultured Bacillota bacterium; assembly: GCA_937960725.1. Classification (GTDB taxonomy): domain Bacteria; phylum Bacillota; class Clostridia; order Caldicoprobacterales; family UBA3941; genus CALGOY01. The sequence continues at coordinate 4,026 of CALGOY010000316.1, read as the reverse complement.
GCAAATTGAGGATTTAAGAATTCGGCATCTCCAACAACCACCAACTTTGCTCCTTCATATTCTGCAGTCTTTTCATTCCAAATCTTATCATATACAGTCACTGCAATGTTGAAAGGCCCTGATATATCGCCCTCTTCTTTCTGTATATTTGTAGAAGTCAAATCAACCTTACCCCATGAATTATCCGAAGTCGTCAGCAAAGGTTCGATTTCAAGAGTCCTCTTCTTGACATCTAGAATATCCACTCCCTGAGCTCCAATAGTAAGCACTTGCATATTGTTGCTTCTCATAGGCCTTGTAATGTCATGGGTCTCCAGTTTAGGAATAATCCACGCAGGACTCTGCCAATATCGGCTATTATCTCCTTCTATCACCAAAGCCTTATTTAATCCCACTCCATAGCTTTTGAGTACTGCTTCAAAGTTGGGAAGCTCATTCTCTACAAGCTCCATAAAGAAAATAGCTCGTCCCTTGTTCTCTAGATACTGCCTAACCTTTTCCGCTTCATCCTCGGTCATATCCCTTTTAGGAGATATAAACATGAGGATATCGGCATCTTCAGGCACTTTCTCTTCTGTAAGAAGGGACAATTCTTCAATTTCATAGTTTTCCAGCTCCAGCTGTTTTCTCAAATCATAGGGCAGCCCATCCTCTAAATGCCCTGTCACTAAATATATGGTAGGTAATTCCTCTGCCGTTACATAATGAATTGCACTGGTGATCTGCTGTTCTACTGCTAAAGACTCAGCATACCACTGTCCATATTGAGTTGTCCTATAGTTAATTAAGTCATAGTTATCTATAACTTTAAACCTATCTCCACATTCAACAATATAGCTGCCTTCCCTTAAGGTTTCTCCATCCTTGGTATATTTACTAGAAAAAGTAGGATTCTTTACCGGGTCAACATAATCTATATTAATATATTTGGATTCCGCTCTATATTTCTGAAGAATTTCATCGAATAGAACATTTTCTTTTCCAGTTTCATACAATCCAATGATATTTATCTCCTGATCTAAATTTTTAAGGATTTGCTTCGTCTGATCGGATAAAGAGAATATCTGATTCTGGGTTAGATCTACTTTAAAAGAAATCTGATCTACTACCAAGTTAACTACGACAAGTATAGCAAGTACTATTGCTGTCATTAAAGTAGCATATCCGCCATATTTAAATTTTTTATCTTTAAAAGATTCCCTTATCTTATCCACACTAATACCATCTTTAAACCTTTTCACTCCTGTTCCCCCCTAACTCCATCGTTTCTTCTCAAGCGTTCTAACGGTTAAAAACAAAAATGCTGATGAAAAAGTTATATAGTATACTATTGGGCTTAAGCTTAACAACCCTAATCGGAAGTCGCTATAACGGTCAAGCAATGAAAACCATTTGAAAGCCCTTCCAATGAAACCTTCAAAAAAGCCGCTACCTACAAATAGGTATATAGCCACAAAAATGGCTACACCTACTACTGCTACCCCAACGCTAACGTAGATATTTCGCGTAGTATAATAAACAAATAGGGCAGCAGCTGCAACAAGAATAGCAGCAAATACTATTCCTGAAGCCTGGCTTGTCGGCAATGCTTGAATAAGCGAATCAAGAACCCATATCAGTATCAGGGCAGTAAATGTCGCAACTGCAGCAATAACCTGATTATCGGTTAATGAAGATATAAACAGTCCGATGGATATAAAAGAGGAACCTAACAAGAAAAATCCTATATAACCTCCTACTATCTCCCAAACAGCCAGCTTACCGAAGAAAGACAATATAATTGGATATAAGCAGGTAACAGCTAGAGTCATTAAAAATACCGTAACAGCCGCAAAATATTTGCCAAGAACAATATCCGAAAGCTTAAGAGGGCTAGTGAGAAGTAGCTGGTCGGTTTTCTGCCTAACTTCCTCGGACATCAATCTCATCGTCAAAATAGGAACTACAATTAAAAATATAAAAGTAATTTCACCTAATACAGCATTATAATTGGGGCTTGCCCTAAACAGATTTATCCTAGCAAAAAAGAAACCCGCTATTAACAGGAAAAATCCCATAAATACAAATCCCGTAGCTGAGGAAAAATATGCCCTTAATTCCCGTTTATATACAGCTAACATTTATTAAGATACCTCCTTTTCCTCTGTAATCACCTGTAGGAAAATATCCTCCAAGGTCATATCCATTGACTTCATCTGCAAGATAGGATACTGAGCCCGGCTTAAGGCATGGAATAGAGATCTGCGAATATCGATATCTTCCTCAGCCTCTACCAATACATCAATCGTATCCGGCTCATATACACCCTGAGCCTCTACATACTTCACTCCTGGAATCTCTTTTATAACCTTTATTACCTGTTTTTCCGGTGCAGCAACTCTAAGAGTCATCTTGCTAGTCTCCCCAAGCCTTTTGGATAGATTTTCGGGAGTATCGCTGGCCACCAGTTTACCTTTATTGATAATGATTACCCTTTCGCAAACTGCGCTAACTTCAGGCAGTATATGAGAACTTAGAATGATCGTATGCTTTTTACCAAGTTCCTTGATTAGAGACCTGATTTCAATAATCTGTTTAGGATCTAATCCAACCGTAGGTTCGTCCAATATTAGTACAGAAGGAGCTCCTACCAATGCCTGTGCCAATCCAACCCTCTGCTTATAACCTTTAGATAAGTTTTTAATTAGACGCCCCCTAACATCTCCAATCTTAACTACGTCCAAAATATTATCCATTTGTTTTTTCTTTAATTTTGGATCTACTTTTTTAATAGCAAAAACAAAATCCAAGTATTCCTGGACAGTCATGTCCATGTACAGAGGCGGAAATTCCGGCAAATAGCCAATATGCTTTTTGGCCTCTTCAGGCTGCTCCAGAATATCAATACCGTTTATTTTAACTGTTCCTTCAGTAGCGGAAATATAACCGGTTATGATATTCATAGTTGTAGATTTCCCAGCACCGTTAGGCCCTAAAAAGCCGAGAATTTCCCCTTCATTAACGGTAAAGCTGACGGAATCTACCGCCACGTGCTGGCCATACCGCTTGGTTAAATTTTTGACTTCTATCAATGGTCTCCCCCCATTTTCTTAATCTAATAATTCGATATAAACGATTATAACATCATCGGAAACATTATATCAAATAATTTTAAATAAAATATGAATAAAATGTGAATTTTAAATCCCTCACTGAGGAAAAACCCCTCCACCTTATTGAATCGGGATATCAATAAAATAAATGCTCAGAAATGTGGAAAAATATATTAAAAAATGCCCGATAATAGGGAAAATTAGTATCCATAATATCTGAAGCAGTACATTTAACATCACCTCTTTTCCTGCTATATTACCGCTTAAATGTTTCGTTAATATTATCCAGTATAATCACCGTTATCCCCCACTAATTCTATGAAACAAGCAAACTATCGCCCATACTACTATGGCCATACACATTAAAAAAGACAGCATAGCTGCTTTTGCTACGCTGCCTCGTATAATGTAATAGCCCTATTGTTCAGCTTCCTCATCACTATCTTCTGCCTCTTCCTCAGAAGTCTGTCTAGGAACGCTAACTACGGCTAGAGTTTCTTCCGCTGGTGTTTGCATACGTATATTTGTCCCTGGAAGTTCAATATCCCCTGCTGTAATCGTATCTCCCACATTCATTTCACTGACGTCAATAGTAAATGACTCTGGCAACTCGTTGACAGGTCCTGAAATCTCAACCTCTAAATTAAAGACCTCTAATATTAGATTGTTCTTCTCCAGGGCTTCTCTTCCTGTTAGCACTACAGGTACTTTAACCTTGATGCGCTCATTTCCAGTCAACACCTGCATGTCCACATGGAGAATCTGATCCGTTATCGGATCTTTTTGAATTTCTTTAACCAGTACTTCCTTTTCAGTATCATTTACTATTACTGAAAATCTCGGCGCTGCACCCTGGTCTTTCAGGACCTTGTTTAACTTTGTTCTCTCTAATTTTACAGGCATGCCACGCTCAAACCCTTCTCCATATATGACT
>CALGOY010000315.1 GCA_937960725.1 uncultured Bacillota bacterium | reverse complement strand
GACGGGAAAAAGCAGGAGTACTTTGATAGGGTTAAGTTTAAGATTAAGCCAGAGAATAATTTGGAAGAGGCTGTTTTATGAAGATTGCAGGCTTTCAGAAGAATTCCTTTATAGACTACCCGGGGAAGATGGCAGCTGTCATCTTCACCCCGGGTTGTAATTTTAATTGCTATTACTGCCATAACCGCAGCCTAATTCAAGGCGATAGGGTAAAGGGGCTCTATCACCATGATCTTGTGTTGGATTTTTTGAAAAAGAGAAGGGGTTTTCTAGACGGGGTTGTTATCACAGGGGGAGAACCTACCCTGCAAAAGGGATTAGAAGACTTCATAAGAAGGATACGAGAGCTGGGATATGCTGTAAAGCTGGATACTAACGGCGCGAATCCCAGCCTGCTGCAAAAGCTAATGGAAGAAGGCTTGTTGGACTACGTAGCGATGGATATCAAAGCCCCTCCAAACCGCTATGAAGAGATTTGTGGCATAAAAGTTATATGGGAAGATATATATAGGAGTATACAGCTTCTTCTAAAAGGGGATATTGAATATGAGTTTCGTACCACCCTGGCGCCAGATCTTACAAAGCAGGACGTGATGGAGATAGCACAACTAATACGGGGAGCCCGCCTTTATGCCCTGCAGCAGTATCGCCGGCCGGATACAGGTATCTTTTGGGATGACAGACTAGAGAAAGCGCCCTATACCGGGGAGGAGATTAGAAGGTGGGCAGAGGAAATCGCTCCGTTGGTAAAAAAATGTATAACAAGGGGAATATAAAAACTTATAATATGAAGGATTTTCAGAAAAATTCTAGAATTATTATATCTGGATCACCAACTAGGAGGTAAGTGTTATGGCAGTATTCGGAATACGTGGAAAAGATTTTGTGTACGATGGAAAACCTGTAAGAATTTTATCTGGTGCAATCCATTATTTTAGAGTAGTTCCTGAATATTGGGAAGATAGACTGCGCAAGTTGAAGGCTTGCGGCTTCAATACTGTAGAAACTTATGTTGCGTGGAACATCCATGAGCCAAAACCAGGTCAGTTTTGCTTTGAGGGAATGGCTGATATTGAAAAATTTATAAAGATAGCGGGAGATCTAGGGCTGTTTGTAATAGTTCGCCCAGGACCATATATTTGTTCAGAGTGGGAATTCGGTGGACTGCCAGCTTGGCTTTTGGCGGATCCTGATATAGAGCTTCGCTGCTACAATAAGCCTTTTTTAGAGAAGGTGGATCGATTTTTTGATGAACTATTAGCAAGGCTAAGGCCTCTTCAGTGTACCCAAGGTGGGCCTATTATAGCTATGCAGATAGAAAATGAATATGGCAGCTATGGAAGCGATAAAAAATATCTTGAATATCTAAAAGAGGGCATGATAAAAAGAGGTATAGACGTACTTCTGTTTACATCAGACGGGCCTACCGATCACATGCTTCAGGGAGGTACCCTGCCGGATGTATTTAAAACTGTAAACTTTGGTTCTAGACCGGAACAGGCCTTTGCTAAGCTGGAGGAATACCAGCAGGATATGCCCCTTGTTTGCATGGAATATTGGAACGGCTGGTTTGATCACTGGGGAGAAGCCCATCATACTAGGGATGGGGAAGATGTAGCTGATGTATTAGATAGAATGCTTCAGATGGGGGCTTCAGTAAACTTCTATATGTTCCATGGAGGAACCAATTTTGGCTTTATGAACGGGGCTAACTATGAAGGAAAAATAAAGCCCACTGTAACCAGCTATGACTACGATGCTCCGCTGAGTGAATCAGGAGATATTACGGATAAATACAGAGCTGTTCAAAAAGTGCTATCTAAATATACAGAGATAGATGAGAGCGTTATGCCAGAACCCATACCGAAAAAGGCCTATGGCAAAGTAACCTTAGATCAGTATGTAGGCTTGTTCGAATCCCTTGATGATATATCTAAGCCCGTGTATAGAACGTGCCCTCAACCTATGGAGAAACTGGGGCAGAATTACGGCTTTATTCTCTACAGGACTAAAGTTACAGGTCCAAGGGAAGAAAATAAATTGTTTATCAAGGATGTCCACGACAGGGCCCTGGTATTTTTAGACGGGCAGTTCAAGGGGATAATGGAAAGGGATGGAGAGGACTCAATAATAGTAGATATACCCAAGGAAGGAGCTCAATTGGACATACTAGTGGAGAATCTTGGTAGAATCAATTATGGGCCCTATTTGAAGGACTATAAGGGGATAACTGAAGGAGTTTGGCTAGGGCATTTCTTGTATGACTGGACTATTTACCCCTTGCCCTTGGAGGATCTATCTGGATTAAAATTCAGCTCCATTAGCGATAACAGCGCTGATAATATGAAATTCCCTGGATTCTTCAGGGGGACTTTAAAGGTTGATGAGTTGGCCGATACTTTCTTATCCATGGAAGGCTGGAAAAAGGGCGTAGTATTTATAAATGGATTTAACCTGGGCAGGTATTGGGAAATCGGGCCTACCAAGACGATGTATGTTCCTGCACCGCTCTTGCGCAAAGGGGATAATGAAATAATCGTATTTGAATTGGAAGGGGCGGAAGATTTATCTATAGAGTTTGTCAGTGAACCAGATTTAGGATAAATAAAAAGTACCTATCTGCACTGGCTGGATAGGTACTTTGCTACAAATAATTTTAGATAGTTAGGGGGATTTGGTATGGGTAAGATTTTAGTTGAGGAAGTTAAGTATGGACAGTATGGAAGATGTGTCCGCCTATCCAATGAGCAGGTAGAATTATTAGTAACGGTGGATATGGGGCCGCGGATTATTCGCTTCGGATTTATAGGTAAGGAAAACGAATTCTGCGAGGCTCCGAACGAGTTTACTCCTACTACAGACGGGAAAAAGTGGAAAATATTAGGAGGACACCGCCTATGGCACAGCCCGGAGAACAACCCCAGAACCTATGTGCCTGATGATGAGCCGGTGGAATGGGAAGAGATTGAAAATGGTATCCGGGTTAGCCAGAAGGTAGAGCCCTGGGTTCAGATCAAGAAGGATATGGAGATAACTTTGTCCGGCTGTTGCAATAAGGTAAGGGTTGTTCACAAGCTTACCAACAAAAATGCGTGGCCTGTTGAGCTGGCAGTATGGGCCCTGACAGTTGTAGCCCCTGGAGGAAAGGAAATTATTCCACAGCCTCAAAGGGATACAGGCCTTCTTGGAAACCGGGTGTTGGCTCTGTGGCCCTATTCCCGAATGAATGACCACAGGGTATATTGGGGAGATAAATACATAGTCCTTCAACAGGATCCCAATACAAAACAGCCTTTTAAGTTTGGGATAAATAATGAAGCTGGCTGGGCTGCTTATTTTAACCATGGAAATCTATTCGTGAAGAGATATCCCCACTTTGTAGATGCAAAATATCCAGATTTTGGAGTATCTTATGAAACCTATACGACGGATTTTATGCTGGAGATGGAGTCGCTTTCTCCTTTAACCCTTGTCCAGCCAGAGGCTGAAATTAGTCATGTGGAGGAATGGGAGCTAATAGGAGGAGTGGAAGCTCCTTCCAACGATGAGAATGAAATAGATGCTGTTGTTTCAAAATATATTGTTGGATGTGAGTGTTGCAAAAATAGTTAAAGGAGTAGAAAAGGGTAAAAATGGAGATAAGGTTTGCGACCGAAAGGGATAAGAAAGCCATAAAAGATATGATAATATACTGCTTTTCAAGAACTGATAGATATGCGCAGTTTTTCGTAGATAATATTTTTAAGCCGGAAAACTGCATTGGTTACTACGATGGGGAGCGGCTAGGGGCTGCTCTCCATATCTATCCTTTTGAGATATTCTTCTACGGCAAGACAGTTCCCATGGGAGGAGTTGGCAGTGTGGCTACCCTTCCGGAGTACAGGCACTGCCGATGCGCTTCCAGCTTGCTCATAGAAGCTCTAAAAATTATGAAGGATAGAGGAGATGTTTTTTCTAGTTTAATCCCTTTCTCTTTTGCATTCTATAGAAAGTATGGCTGGGAATTGGGATTTCATAGGAAAGAATATAATCTGCTGATGGAAGACCTTAGGGGATTTGGCACGGGAAAGGGAAGCTTTCGGCCCGTAGATTTTGATGATATTCCGAAGCTGGCTAAAGTATATGAATCTTTTGCCCGCTCCTATAATGGAGCTATCTGTAGGAATAATGAGAACTGGGAACTGGTGTTAAAAAAGCATGAAAGAGATGGGCTATATAGGTATGGCTATGAAGAGAGCGGGGAGCTTAAAGGCTATATTTTCTATCGCCTGGAGGATAAGAAATTTTACATCAGTGAGCTGATATACTCTGAAGCTAAGGTGAAGGCTGAGCTATTGCGGTTTGTGTACTACCACAGCGCCCAGGCGGATGAAATAATATGGCAGGCCCCTGCAGACGATAATACATTTTTAATGCTGGATAATCCCAGGAGGGAGCAGAGGTTTATACCGAATATGATGATACGGCTGGTCGATGCTCAAAAGGCGCTGGAAGTATATCCGTTTCCGCAGGACTATTCCGGCTCCTTTACCATTAGTATAGACGATCCCTGGGCTCAGTGGAATAACACCAGCTTTGAGCTGGATATTGAGGAAGGCCATGTCAGGGTAAAAGACATTGGAAAGAAACCAGGGGATGTCCATGGCTCCATCCAATGTCTTTCTCAAATGCTATTCGGATATATAGGAATTAAAGAGGCTGTAGAAACAGGTAGGTTAGAGGTAAGAGATTTAAAATTATACGAAAGCCTGCAGCATATATTTAAGCCTGCCACAACCTTTGTAAATGATACCTATTGAATGCTCAATGATTTTGATTTTGACAGCCAACTTCTAGCCTTAGCTATCCAGCCAGCCATGGAGCCCATGGGGCAGAAGGAACACCATGTTCTTTGATGATATACAATCCCAAGAACAATATCGAT
>CALGOY010000314.1 GCA_937960725.1 uncultured Bacillota bacterium | reverse complement strand
AATATCTTCCGTAGTGCCCATCATTATCAGCAAAGGCTTACAAAAAATAAGGCCCCCCAACATGACAATCAGTCCACTGATTATACTTATAGCAATAGATGTATGAACCGAACGACTGATTGCATTTGGCCGACCAGCGCCGTAGTCTTGTGCCACTATAACACTCGTACCTACCGATAGGCCCATAAACAGGTTCACTATCAAGTTGATGAGAGAACCTGTTGCCCCTACCGCAGCTAGGGCCTCGCTGCCCGAAAAACGTCCAACAATTATCATGTCGGCAGCATTAAATAGCAGCTGCAAAATATTCATTACCATTATAGGCAGCGCAAAGATTAGTATATTAGTAAACAATGGTCCGCTGCACATATCAATATCACGATTTCGAAAAAACACAATAACCGCTTCCTTTATATATTTTTTAGCCCCTAAAGTCATATAGATTATACCAGAAAAAAGTATAAATATCTAGTATGCCTAATAGCCGTTTATCATGTAAAAACACAGCTTGCATTTACTTCCAAATTCATTTAATATATAAATTGCAAGGCATATATTTATAATCATAAAATTAATATTTATACAACTATTGGAATAGGAGAGTGCTAACATGAATAAAACAAAAGATAATAAGGGTTTTCCCCTTCATGAAGTAACAAAAGAGTTAGTTGCAGTAGCTAAGGGAGTAAAGCCCGCCCAGCTAGTCATCAAAAACGGTAAATTAATCAACGTTAACACTGGGGAAATCATCCCCAATACCGATGTAGCTATTACCCACGGCAGAATTGCCCTGGTAGGAGATGCCTCCCATACCATAGGGCCCGACACAAAAGTTATCGATGCAGATGGATATTATATCTCCCCTGGCTTTATGGATAGCCATATCCACGTGGAAAGCAGCATGATGACCGTAGGAGAATATGCCCGAACCGTAATTCCCCACGGTACTACTGCCATCTACATGGATCCCCATGAGATTGCCAATGTATTAGGCATGGAAGGAATCCGGCTAATGATTGAGGAAAGCCGCTCCCTACCTCTGAGAACTTTTGTAGCCATGCCTTCCTGTGTGCCAGCTTGCCCAGGCTTCGAAGATGCAGGGGCCAGCATAGGGCCTGATGAAATTCGCGAAGCTATGGAATGGGAAGAAGTCGTAGGCCTAGGGGAAATGATGAACTTCCCTGGAGTTATCAATGGAGATGACTTTATCCACCAAGAACTTAAGGCAACCCTAGAGGCAGGCAAGACCATTACCGGCCATTTCTCTATCCAGGATACCGGTGCCGACCTAAATGCCTATATTGCTCCCGGAATAAGATGCTGTCACGAGTCAGTAAGGGCAGAAGATGCTCTAGCTAAGATGCGTTTGGGAATGTATGCCCAGCTTAGGGAAGGCTCGGCTTGGCATGACGTGAAAGAAACGGTCAAAAGTATCACTGAAAATTCAATCGATACCCGCTATGCTATATTGGTAAGCGACGATACCCACCCCAACACTTTAGTTACTGTAGGCCATTTAGATCATGTGGTAAGAAGGGCCATTGAAGAAGGAGTCAATCCCATTACCGCCATACAGATGGTCACTATTAACGTTGCTCAATGCTTTAGCATGGACAAGGATCTGGGTAGCATCTCCCCTGGGCGATGGGCTGATATCGTACTCATCAGCGATTTGACCAAAGTAAAAGTGGAGAAAGTTATTATTAATGGAGAGTTGGTCGCAGAATCAGGTAAAATGCTAGTAGATATTCCTAAAGTAGAATATCCTGAAACGGCAAGAAACTCCGTAAGGCTCCATAAAGAATTGGAAGCAAAAGACTTTGCAATCCAAGCGCCCAATCCAGAGGCCACCGAGGCAAAGGTAAGGGTTATCGAAATAATCGAAGCAAAAGTCGGTACCTATGCAAGAGAAGCTAGCCTCCCTGTTAAAAACGGTATTGTAGAAAACGATCTTAGCAAAGATATTATAAAAGTAGCAGTCATAGAAAGGCATCACGCCACCGGCACCATGGGCAAAGGCTTTGTTAAAGGATTCCACATCAAATCAGGAGCCGTTGCCTCCACAGTAGCCCACGACTCCCACAACCTCTTGATAGTTGGTACCAATGACGAAGATATGGCCTTAGCAGGCAACACTCTGGCTAAAGTAGGCGGAGGTATGGTGGCCGTTAGGGATGGAAAAGTCCTAGCCCTCCTACCCCTACCTATCGCTGGGCTCATGTGCCAAGAGCCGGCAGAAGAGGTAGCTAAAAAAGTAGAAGAGCTGGATAAGGCTTGGAAGGAGCTGGGCTGCGATTTAGTTTCCCCATTTATGACCATGTCCCTAATCGCCCTGGCAGTGCTGCCAGAGCTGAGGCTGACCAACAGGGGATTAGTAGACACCATTAACTTTAAGCTGGTAGATTTATTCTTATAATAAATAAAGCTCAGGAGATTTGCTTTAAAACATAGCCTTATCCCCTGAGCTTTGTTTATATTATACATATACTATTTCACTCTTTTATATACTAACTTATCTGGATATCCTAAAGCTCCGCCTGCTCCCTCATCTATCACTGTCAGTGTATCCCCTTCTAATTCATATTCAAGATAGAAAAAATCTGAACCCTGGATAATTTTAATTTTATCTCCCAAATCTTCATACTTACATCCATAGGACATGAAATCTGCGTTCCCATCAGGATAGAATTCTAAAATTGCGCCTTTGGGATAAATAGTAATTCCAAGAAAGCTTATATCTTCAGTTAATTCCCATTTACCAACCAAAGGAGAGTTTTTAGCGCTATTACAAGCCGCCAGCATAATAATGCTTAACAATATTAAAAGAAGTGCAGCAAATTTATTAAATTTTCTAAAATGTTTGAAATTCGCCATTCTTCCTCCAGTCTAAATTTTATAATCTTGCAGCGCTGCACTTCACTATAATACTATAACTTGTTTATTAGTGTCAAAACATATATTACCAAAATAATAAAAAAAGCGCAAACATTATAGCTCCAACTTTATAGATTCCACTCGGTGCTTTCTGCAAATCCTCCATTAATACAGTTTCTATTCGAATGCCTTAAATAGGCTATCCTCCTCCGTTATTTCACGGATTACTCTGCAGGGAACCCCAGCAGCGACAACGCCTGATGGGATATCCTTCGTTACAACACTTCCTGCACCTATAACGGAATCATGTCCTATAGTTACACCTGGAGTAATCGTTACACCGCCACCAAGCCAAACGTTATCTTCTATCGTTATAGGGGCAGCTTTTTCTATCATATATCTAGTTCCATCTTCGTCAACTCGGATATTTCGCTCCCTTGCCAGCAGTAGATGAATTGGAGTTAGCAATAGAACATTAGGACCTATAAATACATTATTTCCAATCCTAATCTCAGCGCAATCTAAAAATACACAGTTGAAATTGATAAAGCAATTATCACCAATATAGGTGTTGCATCCATAATCAAAGTGGACATTAGGATAGATTTCTGAACCTTCACCTATAGAACCGAGGAGCTCCTTTAAAATCCTTCGGCGTTCATCCTTTTGATCTTCTGTTGTTTGGTTATACCTTATGGATGCATTTCTAGCCAAATCTCTTAGCCTGACTAACTCTGGATCCGATGTCTTATAAAGCATTCCTGAAATCATTTTTTCTCTTTCTGTCAACTTTGAACTTATCCTCCTTTGACGACCCATGCGTCATTTTAAGTAGCTAGATTGAAATATATATTTAATATATAATATATATTTATATTTAGGATATTCATATGTACTAAATAATATAAAAGAAATGTATTTCATACTAAAAGGAATCTGCCAATATTGCTCCAAAATAAAACATTAATAAAGTCCATTACCTTTTAAGGTAATGGACTTATTTATAAGAAATTTGGTGGAGGCGAGGGGAGTCGAACCCCTGTCCGAAGATGTAGTGGCGGGAGCTTCTCCGAGCGCAGTCAGTATTTTAACATTCCCTCCACCGGACTCCTACTGACAGGATTCCGGTTTCGGTAGCTTCATTGAGTACCCACTGCCCCGAAGCAAAGGCAGCTTTGTTATCCCGCATGTTTTGGCGCCCAATCCCATAGCGCGGGAACTATGGGGTGGACGTTAGCCGCAATTAAGCAGCGGCTAAAGCGTAATCGTTGTTGTTTGCGTTTATTTTTTCTTCCAGGTTTTTAACGTGGTCCCGGAGTCCACGGCTCGCTTCTCACGCCCCTACTATCCCCGTCGAAACCAGCACGCCCCCATATTAAGCTATATCAAAATTTTTGTCTCTCGCGGAAAGCCCGCTCAATTTCCCGTCTAGCATCTCTTTTAGCTGCGTCCTGCCGCTTGTCGTACAACTTCTTACCACGAGCTACTGCCAACTCAACCTTTACTAGACCCCGCTTAAGATATATTTTAAGCGGTATGAGGGTCAAACCCTTCTGCTGAATATATCCTATTAGCTTATTTATCTCTCTCTTATGAAGTAGAAGCTTCCTGGTACGTAGAGGATCTCTATTGAATATATTCCCCTTTTCATAAGGGCTTATATGCATATTGTGAAGAAAAACCTCACCATCTCTAATGGTTGCATAGCTGTCTTTCAAGTTTACTTTTCCCAACCTGATTGACTTAACTTCGGTCCCTGTAAGAACTATACCTGCTTCGTATGTTTCTTCGATGAAATAGTCATGCCTTGCTTTTCTATTCTGAGCTATGACTTTTATTGATTCACTAGCCACGATTTACACCTCTCTGATAAAATAACCCTATTTGTATAGGAATACAAATAGGGCACATAGATATCAGACTACGTTAATTATAATAACATATACTGATTATTCTGTCAAGAACTTAAATTTTTGAAGTTTAGTATCATTTTTTACCTAGAAATAAAATAGAAATGCCTATATAATTGTCGTGCTAACTGAATATTA
>CALGOY010000313.1 GCA_937960725.1 uncultured Bacillota bacterium | reverse complement strand
AGAAGGCGAGCCGGCGGTGGCTCGGCGGCGATAATTATTGATTTTATAGTGTTTTCTAGGCCTTCTATTTCCTTGCCGTCCTCCAACTTAACTATGGCCTTATTCCTCAGATCTGCAAGCTGTAGGGCAATCTCGTTGTTCCCTCGCCCTGTCGGCTCGTTGCCTGTTTCCGTTGACTCATCATCTATTTGTGTTGGATCATCATATACCGGTTTGCTCGATGCAGCAATGTTGTATACACTTTCCATTATATCCTTTGACACAGTAATATTTTTAGCAGTTATATTTTTAATTCCGTCAGCATCATCTGTAAAAAAATTTATACCTGTTCTAGATTCGTTATTGCCATAGGGTAGGGTATATCCTTGGCTATGTATGTAGTTAAACGCATCGGCGATATTCTTTGCAAATTCGTTAAGCTTCTTTACAAAATAAGGAATACCCAAGCTATTTACCTTATCTCCATCCCCGTCCCTCATCTCTAAGTAGCCTTTTAGTTTTCCGCCCCTTATGTCGCTGAGATTAAGTTCAATGTCCGTGCCTGCCCATTTTATAGAATATAGGTTAGCCTCTCCTTCGACGGGATTATCCTTGCTTTTAGTTACGGTCAGGGTACGGTAAGAGAGATGGTCTACTAAGGGCATACCGTTGAGGTCAATCCTGAACCGTCCATTTGGATCTTCATAGTAGTCTACTCTTATGAGGGTGGAGAGCTCATCTATCAACAGATTTCTCTTGTCCCTCAGGTCGTTGGCCCTTTCGCCTCCCGCTTCGTATTTAAATATCTGTTCATTTAAATCCCTAATGCTTTTAACGATGTCGTTTATCTCATCAATCGTCAGCTTGATGGCGGTATCCTGCTCCTCCTGCAGGGCTACCAGCTGGTTATAGTAATGCCTGAGGGTCTCCGTCAGTTTAATGGCGTCCTGCCTGACCAAAGTCCTTATCTCTTTGCTCTCTGGATTTTTTGATAGCTCATGTAAATCTTCAAACAAGTCGGCTAATACTGCATTAATCCCTGCTTCTGAAGGCTCTCTGAATACCCCTTCTATATACTGGAGGGCGTCGGTTTTAACTGTCCACTCTCCCCAGGTGCCGCTTTCTCTGCGGTACTGCATGTCCAAGAAAGCGTCCCTTATCTGGGTCAGCTCTTGGATATCAACCCCTCCCCCTACCTGGCCTTTGGAGGTATATGTGAATATTCCATAGTTCATGCCGCCTTCTATTGAGCTGGTAATCAGCCTCTGCCTGGTATAACCGGGGGTATTGGCGTTTGCTATGTTGTGGCCCGTTACTTCAAGGCCTTTTTGGCTTACGAATACACCAGTTCGGGCAATCTGTAGTCCGTAGAAAGTTGAGCTCATTGTTTATTTCACTCCCATTTATCTACACTTTTTTATCGAAAAGATTTCTGCTCTGCTGCGCTTTAGCAGCCTGTCCCTTTTCTCCATAGGTTGAAGCAGAACCGTGGCTGCCTGTTAAAAAATTAATAGCAAAGTTTACGTATTCCAGATTTATTTTCAAAAGCCTCTCATTGATTCTATTGAGATCTTTTTGCCGCTCTATTATTTGTTCAAATTCCCGCTTAATAACCTCTAGCCTGTGGGCTGTTTCTTTAGGAGCCCAGGATATTAGAGTGGATATGGTTATATTTTCGGGGGCTAGCTTTTTCTCGGCAGCTATGGTATCTATAATCTCCTGCCGCTTATTCTCTAGCCCGCTGATGCAGGCGATATGCTCCTGCTCAGTCTGGACTATTTTTTCTAACTCTTTAATTTTATTGCCCATGATCGCTTGTTTCTTCTGTTCGGAAATTTCGAGCAGCTCTTTGTATATATCCTTTTCCTGCTCCAGGTTTTGTATCAATCTATCTAATAGTTCATTCATAAAATTCCAACTCCATTGCTATTTGTTAAACAGTATATCGTCGACTATCTTTGATGCGATGTCGTAGCTATTGACTTTATAGCGCCCTGACTCCATCAAGGCTTTGAGCTCCTCCACTTTAGCCATCCTTACATCAGGGCTATCCTTAACGGCCTTCATCCCCGCTTGGAAAGCCTGGGCCTCCTCGGATAAGGATAGCTGGTCTTTCCGGCTATTTTCCTTTTCGCCCACCCGGCTTTGCCTAGATTTCTGGGTATTATATATTTCCAGGGCTTTGGATATTAAATTGGGATTTATCTTCAAAGGTATCACCCCTTATTTTCAAGCTCTACTTACTATATCGGCACAACTGGCTGAAATGTTTAGGGTAAATTTCCTATTGTTTCTTTTTTTTCCGATAGTAATCATATATATGCATCCGGTTGCTATCTCTGCCTAGGTTTCGGGGGTTTTGCGATGCTTCTGCAAATCCTCTCTTCATCTCCCTATCCAATGTAGTTATGCAATCTTGACAGTATCTGCCCGTAGTAATTGGCTTACCGCATCTTTCGCAGACATAGGCCAGGCTGGGCTCGCTAAGTTCAAGCCGTCCCTGCTTTAAAAATTCTAAGATGATTTCTTCCTCTACTCCCGTAGCTTCTGAAGTTTGAATGACATTGGCCTCAGGGTGATCATATAGATAGTCCCGGACGACTTTAAACATCTCATCTAGCTCAATCATGCAGTTAGGACAGTATTTACTCCCCCTGTATTGGAAAATCCGGTTGCACCGCTTACAATTCCTTATATCCATCCTAAACATCTCCCTTTCTAAGTATTTCTGCCAGTAGCTAGGGTCAGTACGAATACATCCCTGGCTCCAGCGCCCAAAATAACCCTTGAGCATTGATCTGTGGTGGCTCCAGTTGTATATACATCGTCTACTAATAGCACGGTCTTATCTTTAAATTGGCTAGGATTTAATATTTGAAAGGCTCCTTGAAGATTGGCTATCCTGGCGTATTTGTCTAAACTTACTTGAGTCTGGGTATCTATTACCCGAACTAAATTGCGGCGGAGAACTGGTTTGTTGAGATTTCTCCCTATCCCCTCTGCTAGGAGGGTAGCCTGGTTAAATCCCCGCTTCCTCTCCCTCTTAGGGTATAGGGGGACAGGTACGATTATATCAAACTCCCACCCCTTAATTTTTACCCCCTGGGTCATCCATTCAATCATGGGTTTCGATAAAATCCTCTCCCCCTGGTACTTAAAGCGGTGAACAAGCTCTGGCACTCCTCTCCTATACTCTAAAATAGCCATGGCTTGCCTAAAGGGATGGTATCCGTGTTCGCAGTCGGGACAAACTTCCCCTTGAACTAAAACCGGCTTGCCACATTTAGGGCAGATTGGGGGCACGATAAAGGGCAGGCTGTCTAGGCATTCGTGGCATTCTCCGCTGGGCATTAGGTCGGGCTTTCTGCTGCCGCAAATTAAACATCTGATACCTACGGGGTAGATTATATCCAGTACAGCCTCTTTGATTCCCCACCAGTCCACATCCCTCACCCTAATCTTGCAAATATATCCCTAAGCCTTTTCTCTAAACCAGAGTAGCGATGGGATATGCGGTTATTGGCTATCATATCCCTTATAACGCTTTCTTTTCCTACCAGCACCACCATGTTTCGGGCCCGGGTTACCGCTGTGTACAGGAGATTGCGGGTCATAAGCATCGGCGGTCCCCAGCTCATGGGTATCACTACTATGGGAAATTCGCTGCCTTGGCTTTTGTGTATGGATATGGCATAAGCTAGCTCCAGCTCATCCAGCTGGGTGAAGTCATAGACCACGTGCCGGTCATCATCGAATAGAACCTGCATGATTTTTTCTTCTTTGTCAATCTTAAGAATGTATCCTACATCGCCGTTGAAAACCCCTTCCCCTTCTTCGACGGTCTTTCCATACTGTATCCGCTTCCAAGGGGTTCTGTAGTTGTTCTTAATCTGCATCACCTTATCCCCCTCCCGGAATATTACATCCCGAAAGGGGTGCTCCTCCTTATTCGGTTCGGGAGGGTTGAGCGTCCTTTGGAGCTCTTCATTGAGCTTATTGACGCCTACTATTCCTTTCCTCATCGGTGTAAGGACCTGGATATCCCGCATGGGGTCATAGGGCCCAAAACTGGGAATTCTCCTGCATACTAGATCTATCAAGGTGTTTAGAATGTCCTGGCTGCTATGGCGCCGGTCGAAATAAAAATCCTTGCCGGGTACGTTTAGATAGGGAAATTCCCCGCAGTTAATCCTGTGGGCGTTTACCACGATCATGCTTTCCTGGGCCTGACGGAAAATTTCATCTAAACATATAACCCTAATAAGTCCGCTGTTTATTATGTCCTTCAGCACATTGCCAGGGCCCACCGAAGGCAGCTGATCTATATCCCCTACCATGATAAGCCGGGTTCCAGGCACTATTGCTTTTAAGAGATGATTCATAAGCAAAATATCCACCATGGACATCTCATCTATTACGACTACATCGGCCTCTAAGGGGTCGTCTTCATCTTTTTGAAATAATAGCTCTTCCCCCTCCCCATCCCCCAAATAGCCGTATTCTAAAAGCCTGTGGATGGTTTTAGCTTCCCGGCCGGTGGTCTCAGTTAGCCTCTTGGCCGCCCGCCCGGTTGGGGCGGCTAAAACCACTTCCAGCCCCTGCTGCTCAAACAGCTGGATGATGCAGTTGATGGTAGTGGTTTTTCCCGTCCCTGGCCCTCCGGTGATTATAAGGACCCCGTTGTTCAGGGCTTCAACCACTGCTTCCCGCTGCCGCTTAGCAAGCACAATTCCCTCCCGCCGCTGCCACTCCTCAAGGGCTTTATCTATATCTATTACAGGGGATTCTACCTCGGTCATGGAAAGTTCAATTAAGCCCTTGCATACCCCGCTTTCGGCATAGTAGAAAGGCAATAGGTAAACAGCAGTGTGGTCTTCCATCTCCTCCACGTGGATTAGCTGTTCGACCGCCATAGAGACGATTGCATTTTCCACCAGCTCCTTGGGAACTCCCAGGAGGCTGGAGGCCCGGCGGATTAGCTCCTCTTTCGGCAGATAGGTGTGGCCGTCGCTGGCTGCCTGAGATAGGACGTATTGGGTGCCGGCTGCTACCCTATAGGGGGAGTCATGCTCAATTCCCATGTTTCTAGCAATCCGATCTGCTGTCTTAAAGCCTATTCCCGTAACTTCCCTGGCTAGGCGATATGGATTTTCTTTGATGAGGGGAATGGTGTTTGCCCCGTATATTTTATATATTTTAATGGCATAGGTAGTCGTAATCCCGTAGGTCTGTAAGAATAACATGACCTCTCGAACTTCTTTCTGCTCAGCAAAGGAGGCGGCAATCGCCTCCGCCTTGGCAGGACCTATTCCATCCACTTCTGTGAGCCGTTCGGGATTGAATTGGATGATATCCAAGGTGTCAAGCCCAAAGTGCTCCACTAATCTTTTAGCAGTGGCAGGGCCTACCCCTTTGATAAGCCCAGAGGAGAGATATTTCTCAAGCCCATCCAGGCTGGAAGGAGGCACGCTCTGGAGGTTTTCTACCTTAAGCTGGGGCCCATAATCCGGATGCACGGTCCATTCCCCCGTGACCCTCACCCTTTCCCCTTCCACCACAAAGGGTAGGTTTCCCACCACTGTAGTTAGGCTTCCTTCCCTCTCTTCCCGAAGCTCTAAAACGGTAAATCCATTGTCTTCATTTCTAAACACTATCTCCTCTATGATCCCAGTTACCTCTGCCATCAAATTCCTCCAATATAAACCGTATATTGGAATTATATCATATTTTAGGGATAATTGTCTTGAAAATTATAGCTCCCGCCCTACCGCCTGGGCAATGGGGCGAAGGCCTTCCATCATGCGGGCAAACTTGTCTGGCTTGAGGGACTGGATGCCGTCGCTGAAGGCAGCGTTGGGATTTGGGTGCACCTCTACCACTAGGCCGTCGGCACCAGCGGCGATTGAAGCCCTGGATACCGCTTCAACCCACTTCCAGTTTCCTGTGGCATGGCTGGGATCCACTACGATGGGCAGGTGAGATAGCTCTTTTACTACGGGAATAGCGTTAATGTCCAGGGTGTTTCTAGTGCTGGTCTCGAAGGTTCTTATACCCCTTTCGCACAGTATTACCTGGCTGTTGCCGGCATTTAAGATATACTCCGCCGCCATGAGCCATTCTTCGATTGTAGCAGCCAGCCCCCGCTTTAGAAGCACCGGCTTTCCGGAGGCCCCACATTCATGGAGCAGCCGGAAATTCTGCATGTTTCTTGCCCCTATCTGCAATATATCAGCATATTGGCTTACTAGCTCCACATCCCGGGTATCTACCACCTCTGTAATCACCTTTAAACCGGTGGCCTTGCTTACATTGTGGAGTATCTTAAGCCCTTCTTCTTCTAGTCCCTGGAAGGAATAGGGGGATGTCCTGGGTTTGAAGGCGCCGCCCCGCAGGATAGTGGCCCCTGCTTCCTTGACCTTTTGAGCCGTGTTAAGAAGCTGCTCTTCGCTCTCCACCGCACAAGGCCCTGCCATTACCACCAGCTTCTTTCCACCTATCTTTATATCATCTATTTCGACCACTGTGTCCTCCGGCTTTAGCTCCCGCCCCACCAGCTTGTAGGGTTTCATGATGGGAACGATCTTTTCAACCCCCGGCATCATCGCTATATTGTGGGCTTTGACTAGGGTTTTGTCCCCAATGGCCCCTATTACAGTTTTTACTTCCCCGTATATGGGATGGGTTTTAAATCCTAGCTCTATAAGCTTTTCCTCTACATTTTTAATCTCTTCCTGACTGGCACCAGGTTTCATTACAATTATCATAGAATCTCCTCCTTTTCGATAGCATTGTGGGAATATTTTAAATTTTTTAATTAATTGTCGTTGCTAGAATAAAAGTAAATATCCGGCTAAATCAGATATCCCGAAAATCAAAAAGCCCCTCGCCCATATAGGACGAGAGGCTATCTCCCGCGTTACCACCTATATTGACTGCTATCTATAGCAGTCCACTCATTGCAGGATACTAATTCCTGATTGTGCTCAGGAACGGCATATCCCCCTCCATATAACGGCGGAGACACCGGCACAGCCTACGCAGAATATAATGTATATTCCTTCAGCCTGCTACTCCCGGGGGAACTTCAGCTTTCATCTCACCACCGGGCTCCCACCTCATCCCGGCTCTCTGGGGGGTCGACGAAAACCTACTTTCCCCGTTCATCGTATTTCATTTTTTGGTTATCGGAATTATACCCCATGGGGGCTTATCCTGTCAATGGCAAAATCAATAATTTCTATTCTGTTTTTATATTTTTCCCCAGCTTGCTGGCTATGTAAGTCAAGGTTTTCAAATCTCTAAGGACCATAGCAATGTCTCCCCTGGTGGCGGGTTGATTATAAAACTGTTTCCACTCCATGCAGAATTCATAGGAATTTTGCATCCCAATCTCATATAAGTTAAAGTGATCCTTCACCTGGCAGGCACATCGAATCCGGTGCCTGGCGGCATTGATTGAATCCATGACCGAAAAAGTCTGTCCGTCCTTTAAAACTATCTCAACCTGTCCGCCATCTTCCGCTATTTCCTCTATGGCATGGTCAAAAAAATATCCTAGGGCTCCGTCGTTTCGGCCTATGGGCTTTCGCATCCGGAAGGGCACGAGGATACCAACGGGAGAGAGGGGCAGAGGGTTCATGGTCCTTTGGCCTGTGATGTCCCTAGCCTTCTTTTTAATAAGGTCTAAATCCTTTTGATACAGGTTGGCTAAACCCTTGAGCACGGTATCCAATCGCCTCGGATCTTCGATAGGAGGATTGTTGGCCAGTATAACTAAGGTTGCGTTTCTCCCGTATTGGTCGTAGATGGGAACCAGCCCCTCCAGCCCTTTCTCCAGCCATTCTAGGTATCTAGCTTTTAAATCTTTTTTCATTAGTTTCAAGTCAACCCCCCTATTATGCTCTATTCCGCATCCTAATAATTTGTAATTTATATTTATTATAAATCCGAACATATGTTCGTGTCAATAGGGGGGGAGTTTTTGTTTTTATTTATTTGGAAGAGGAGGCAACAGCTTCAGCCAGCTTGTGGATGGATTCAGTAAGGGCCTCCAGCCGGTTTTCAATTCGCACCAATAGGTAAACCGATACAACGATAGGAAATCCCAAATTGGCGATTAAAGCTAACATCTGCTCCATACTATATCCTCCTTTCATTGTTTCCTTCCATAATATAAAAGCTATCGGGATATCTCTTTTAACTGCGCTTTGCAAATTGCAAAAATATATAGGTCGGGCATAGACGCCCGACCAGATAGGCCTGCGGATAAGTGTTATATCCTATTCTGGAAATACAATCTGCTCCTCCTGGGTTGTTATGATGCTTGCCCCTTCTATTGCAACTAAGCCCCCTTCTACGTTGAATATATCCTTGGAGATTATAAGCTCCATGGCGGCTTCCACCTCTGCTGGATCGATGTTAGCCCTTGGCGCATCTAAGCTCAACCTATAGCTTCTTCCCATCCCGGTTTTGAATACCATCTCCAGTACCTGCTCCACTTTTTTCACCTCCTTTTTGCAAAGTCTACATATTAATATCCAGCCTAGCTAGCTCTAGATTAGACCTCCAGATATTCTGACTGGCTTACCCTGCGGATTGCTGCCACTGGGTATTCCTGTAGTGCTATCAACGCGCTTGCTATTTCGTATAGGTCCTGGTCAGCGGCAGTACTTTTAATATTGCTGAAGGTCTTAGTCCGGCTAATCCTTCTTCCATTCTCCCCTAACCCCAAGTCAAACTGGATTTGCAGCCTGGTATCCATCGGCTTTACTTCTAAAGCCATGGCTTCACCTCCTTTATGATCTGTTATCTGCTTTATCGCTCCGGAGCTTACATAGATTAGAATTCCAGTTGGGCTTTAAAAGGACACTTTTTAATTGATTATTTGAGCTAATTTTTTCAAGGCTCTCTCCTTGAGCCTGAGCACCCCTTTATAGTGGACGCCCCTGGCCTTGGCAATATCTTTAAGAGTCATTCCAGCAAAATAATGTAGTTCTATTACCTGCCTTTGCTTTGGCGATAGGTGGTCCAGGGCTGACCTTAACCTATCTATTTCATCCTGTTCGATTACTTTTTGTTCCAGCTGGGCTTTGGGGTCTTCTATAATGTCCTCCAAAGTGTCTGCTTCCCCGTCTTCCAACGGCTGGTGGATAGATATATGATGGATATTATTTTTGGTGCGATTGAATATACCGTAGTATATCCGGCTTTTTATATAGTGTAGAAAAGGCACTCCCCTATCCGGCTCGTAATTGTATACGGATTCTATTAGGATGACACAGGCTTCCTGATACAAATCCTCCCTATCCCCATCCCTTCCATAGCGCCGGATGGCAGAGTAGATTAGGGGCTGCATTTTTTGGATGAGCTGGGCCATGGAGCCTCTGTCCCCGTTTTTGGCTTTTTCGACTAAATCTTGATACTGATATTTCATCCATCCCTCTCCTTATGGAGGGCCGGCCCTTCAATTGTGTTGTACAACCAGCTTTAGGATACAACTTTGAGGCCAAAAAGAAAAAAGCCGAAGAAGCTAGTCTTCGGCCAATCTATGGGGGGATAAATATATTGGTCAGCCACGTTATTCTATGAATAGGGAAAGGTCTGCAACATACCAGCTATTTATTCATTAAATCATTGAGATAAACGGGAAGCTGTCCCGGGGGAATTAGCTTTATAAAGCAGTATTCTTCGGCTAAGCTCCTCATAATCTTGGGGGTGTCGTCGCGGGAGCCTACATCTACCAGGACTATATTGAATAAGGATTCTTCGCTGCCATCAAGCCCCGCCTTGATGATAAAGCCCCGTACTAAGCCTTCCAGGGTTTCCTGCTGGTTTTTAGCTGATATTATAACGCTGTATTTTCCGCTGCCTATCGGGCCTTTCCAGCGGACTCCTCCAAGGAGCCTCCAAACAAGGCATATAACTCCAAATAGGGCAAATATCCATAGGGGGATTACCAGATATGTAGGAATATACACCCTATCCCCTCCTTTGTCAGCGTATTCGGGGCAGCCGCTCACTTTATAATACGGTAAAATTTGCAATTTTGTGCCTATTGGACATAAAAAAACAGCCTATCTTTGTCGGATAGGCTGTTTTGCACTAATTTCTGTTTTTCATCAGCTCCTGGGCCTGCTGCTTGAGGCTTTCCGCCTTATCGGTCCGCTCCCAGGGCAGGTCAAGATCGGTTCGGCCAAAATGGCCATAAGCTGCAATTTGACGGTATATAGGCCTTCGCAGGTCTAAATCTTTGATAATGGCCGCTGGCCTTAGGTCGAAGTTTTTGTTTATCAGCTGTATAATCAAATCTTCGGGTACTTTAGCAGTGCCGAAGGTATCTACCGATATGGATACGGGGCTAGCTACACCTATGGCATAGGCCAGCTCTATTTCGCATTTATCGGCCAGGCCTG
>CALGOY010000312.1 GCA_937960725.1 uncultured Bacillota bacterium | reverse complement strand
CAATTAAGGGGTATTGGAGGGAAAATATTGCGATATAGTTCACAAGAAATTGCAATAGATATTGCAAATATTTTAAATGATAAAAAGGCTGTTGATGTAATTGTACTGGATATTAGCCATTTGACAGTTATTACCGACTATTTTATTATTGCCAGTGGCCGATCTGAATTGCAAGTGAGGGCTTTATATGATGAAGTTGAAGAAAAGATGGAGGAGAAAGGCCTAGCGCCTAGTCGTAAAGAGGGATACCAAGAGGGACGATGGGTTGTACTAGATTATGGGGATGTAGTTGTTCATATTTTTCATCAAGAAGAGAGAGAATTTTATGGCCTGGAGAGATTGTGGGCTGATGGAATTCCTTTAGCAATAGATAAATAAATTTAAATATTATTTGTTTAGTTAATGTAGGAGGTAAAAAATATGAACTATGACTTTCAAAAAATAGAGAAGAAGTGGCAAGAAAGGTGGGCAGAAGAGAATGCCTTCAAAAGGGTAGAGGATCCAAATAAGAAGAAATACTATGTACTGGAAATGTTTCCTTACCCTTCTGGCAAGCTTCACATGGGACATGTGAGGAACTATTCTATTGGCGATGTAGTAGCCCGTTTTAAAACCATGGAAGGCTATAACGTTCTTCATCCCATGGGCTGGGATTCTTTTGGATTGCCTGCTGAAAACGCAGCTATTCAAAGGGGAATTCATCCCAGTATATGGACATGGGATAATATAAAGGCCATGAGAGAGCAGCTGAAACAGCTGGGCCTAAGCTATGATTGGGATCGTGAAATAGCAACCTGTCATCCTGACTATTATAAGTGGACCCAATGGTTTTTCCTTCAATTTTATAAAAGAGGTCTAGCATATAAGAAAAAATCGAGGGTCAACTGGTGCCCTTCCTGTCAAACGGTTTTAGCCAATGAACAGGTGGTTGGAGGAAGCTGCGAACGTTGCCATGCTACAGTAGAGAAGAAGGAGTTAGAGCAATGGTTCTTCAAGATAACAGAGTATGCTGATAGGCTATTAGAAGATATAGATAAATTAAAAGGCTGGCCGGATAAGGTCAAGCAGATGCAGATCAATTGGATTGGCAGAAGCGAAGGAGCCGAAGTTAAGTTTAAAATAGATGGTACAGATGAGTTTATAACTGTATTTACTACCAGACCTGATACTATATACGGCGTATCATTTATGGTATTGGCTCCAGAACATCCTTTGATACCTGAGCTGGTAAAAGGAACTGAATATGAGGAGCCCGTAAAGAAGTTTATAGATAAGATGGCCCACATGAACGAGATTGAGCGAACATCGAATGAAACAGAGAAGGAAGGACTTTTTATAGGGCGGTATGTAATAAACCCGATGAATGGCGAGAAGGTTCCATTGTTTATAGCTAACTATGTCCTCATGGATTATGGAACAGGAGCTGTAATGGGAGTTCCCGCCCATGACCAAAGGGACTTCGAGTTTGCTAAAAAATATAACCTTCCTATAGTGCCAGTAATCAAGCCAGAAGATGATTCTATCGATATTAATAATCTAAATCAGGCATTCGAAGCTGAAGGAATTATGATAAATTCCGGCCAATTTAATGGGTTAAATAACAGGGAAGGAATAGAAAAGATAATAGAGTACATGGAAGAGAAGGGAATAGGTAAGCGGGAGGTTAATTATAGGCTTAGGGATTGGCTTATCTCTCGTCAGAGATATTGGGGCGCTCCCATTCCGATCATATACTGTGATAAATGCGGAATGGTTCCTGTGCCAGAAGAAGATCTCCCGGTGATACTGCCTATGGATATAGAATTTACAGGGAAGGGAAAATCCCCCTTGGCAGAATCCGAAACCTTTTTGCACACTAGCTGCCCCAACTGTGGAGGACCAGCCACCCGAGAAGTAGATACCATGGACACTTTTGTGTGTTCTTCGTTTTACTTCCTACGCTTTACAGATCCTAAGAATACTGAGGAGCCTTTTTCTAAGGAGAAGAGCAATTACTGGATGGCGGTAGATCAATATATAGGCGGTATAGAGCACGCAATTTTACATCTTTTGTATGCCAGATTCTTTACTAAGGTGCTCTATGATATGGGCTTATCCCCTGTAGATGAGCCTTTTGAAAATCTGCTTACCCAGGGAATGGTACTGAAAGATGGGGCTAAAATGTCCAAATCTAAGGGCAATGTAGTAAGCCCAGAGGAAATAATTGAAAAGTATGGTGCGGACACAGCTAGATTATTTATTCTATTTGCTGCACCGCCGGAAAGGGACTTGGAGTGGAGCGATAAAGGCGTAGAAGGCTGTTACCGCTTCTTAAACCGGATATGGCGTTTTGTAGTAGACTATAAGGATGTATTTAAAGAAGATGAGGATATAGCTATTGACGTTTCCAGCTTGTCGTCAGAGGATAAGGAACTGCGGTATGTACTCCACAATACAATTCAGCGGGTAACGGTAGATATTAGAGAGAGATTTAACTTCAATACCGCCATAAGCGCCATCATGGAATTGGTAAATGCCATGTATCAATATAGGGATAGAGTAGCGAAGGATAAACAAAACCTCGCTGTATTAAAAGAGGCGGTTAAGAACTTAATCATAATGCTGGCGCCTTTTGCACCCCATATTGCATCGGAAATGTGGGAGTTGACCGGTAATACAGGCAGTGTACACGAAACTTCATGGCCCAAGTATGACCCCGATGCCTTGGTTAGGGATGAAGTAGAGCTGGTAGTTCAGATAAATGGAAAGGTTAGGGATAGGTTCACAATTGATGCCAACGCTTCTCGGGAGGAAATAGAGAAGGCAGCTCTTGCTTTAGATAGGGTTAAGGAGTATATAGGCGATAAAAAGATAGTCAAGGTTATTGTGGTACCTAAGAAGTTAGTAAATATAGTTGTTGCAGGATAGGCAAAATATCAAAATAAAAAAAGCCTGGATAAATATTTATCCAGGCTTTTTTAATAGCGTTTCGTATATATATACCTCCTTCGGCGTCTGCGGCGCCTTATAACAGTGCTCCGCAAAATCAAAAATGCTATAAACAATCCAACAATCCACAGCCAGCTAGGAGTAGATTTTTCATCAGAAGTCGATTGGGGAGGCATAAGTTTCTCAACTATTGTTTCTTTTTTAGCTACGCTTCGGGCAGCAATTAAAGGAATTTGGCATAGCGTTTTGCCACCGAGTTTTAAGAACAAGCTGCCAACCTGTTGTCCCTGTTCTATAGGGGCTTTCAAATAGATTAGATTTCCACTATCCGAATCTGGATCTTTATGTAATAGTTCGGGATTCCACACTATTTCTCGTTCTATTTTATTTATGTCTTTTTTATTTAAGATAT
Source organism: uncultured Bacillota bacterium (assembly GCA_937960725.1). Classification (GTDB taxonomy): domain Bacteria; phylum Bacillota; class Clostridia; order Caldicoprobacterales; family UBA3941; genus CALGOY01. The sequence goes on along the minus strand of CALGOY010000312.1, from coordinate 16,124 downwards.
CGTAATATCCCTCCCCGGCAATTATATCTAGCCAGCCCGAGTCATCGCTTGAATGATTGTGGACCCCTACGGTTTGTATGTGCTGCTTTTCTTTTACGGGTTCAAAAATTTTATAGTTACCAAATCCGTATTCCATGAGGGCGGTAGAATCGGTCCATTTGCCATCCTTAGTACTATTTAACACCACAGATATAAGATCTAGACCGTCTTTTGTAGCAGAAGCTACAAGACAATGCCCTGCTTTGGAAGTGTAGCCAGTTTTAACCCCGGTAGCATATTCATAATAAAATTTATCGTTTCGCTGAATAAGGGCGTTGGAATTGCGCCAGTATCGAATTTCTTTCTTATTGGGGTCTTTAGGATCCAGTCCGTTCCAATCTTCTATAGTAAACATTGGAGTATTTACTACTTGTCTAAAGAAATCATACTTCATGGCTTCCCGAGTAATAATTGCTAGATCCCGTGCTGTACTGTAGTGTTCATCATCATGATATCCATGAGGGTTTACAAAGTGAGAATTTTTAGCGCCAAGTTCTAGAGCTTTCTTATTCATTAGATCTGCAAACTTATTCAAAGCTTCTTCTATCGGTAAATTGGGCTCGTTTGCGATTTTTCGACCTATGTACACGCCGATTGTATAAGCAGCATCATTCCCCGAGGGGAGCATTAGACCATGTATCAGCTCTTCCAGTGTAATTTCCTCTTGTAAATCTAGCCCTGCTTTGCTACCATCAGGCTTACATAAATTTGCCTCATTTCCGACTGTAACTGTATCTTTCATATTTCCATACTCTAGCGCCAATAGGGCAGTGAGGATTTTAGTGGTGCTGGCGGGGTAAAGCCGCTTATCGGCATTTTTTTCAAATAGAACTTTTCCCGTATTTTGCTCTATAAGGATTGCCGCTTCTGCAGCTAGTTCCAGCTGCTCCTCCAGCTCTTCCAAAGAATCTGCAGCTTCCTGGCTTGGGGCAGATTCTTCCGAGGGCTCCACGATAATCTCAATTTCTTGGCCTTCAGCAGCATCATTAGCAGTGCTGGGCTGCGCATAAATCGGAATTGCTAACAAATTAAATATAAAAAAAACGGTAATTAATGCTGAAATTCGTTTCATGTTTAAACCCCTTACTATTTTGTAGACAATAATATTTATATTTATTTTTTATATTATATATTAACTTTTTTTAGTATAGCATATTTCAGCTAGGTTTGTATAGGGCGAAATAAACAAAAAAACACTGTAAAAAAAGAGGAATTTTACTGCTTTAGTAGAATAACTACTTAAATTAGTCTGCTGCATTCATTATTCTGTCAAAGGGTGATGGATGTGCTAGATATGGATAAAAAGCAGGCAGGGATATTTGCCTTCATGGCGGCCATTATTTTAGCTTTAACGGGTTTTATTGTTTTTAAAGAAATAAATGAAAGTAAGAATTCAGAAATAGTGCTCGTAGATAATTATTCGCATGAAAATCACGACGGCGATAGCATTATAGGAAGCAATGTTAGTGATAGCGCATCTCAATATAATGAAGATCAGCCCGCTAAGATTAAGGTATATATTACAGGACAGGTTAGAAATCCCGGGGTTATAGAAGTTGAAGAGGGAAGCCGCTTAATCGATGTAATTGAGAAAGCAGGCGGGCCTTTGGAAGATGCAGATCTCTTAAGGGTCAATCTTGCTATCAAGGTAAAGGACGAGGGTATGTATATAATTCCTAAGGAAGGAGAGCCTATGCCGGATGTAATGCATGGCTCCTCTGATATGCAAAAAGATGAAGGCAAGATAAATATCAATACTGCTAGTGAAGCGGAATTGCAGCAACTTCCAAGGATTGGTCCCACATTAGCGAAGAACATCGTTGAATATAGGGAAAAAAACGGACCTTTTAAGACGATAGAAGAAATAAAAAATGTGCCTAGAATTGGGGATAAGACTTTCGAGGGATTAAGGGATCTTATAACAGTCGAATGACAATTTTGTATCTAACAAAAAGAATTAGGGCAAAATTGATTTTGAAAATTGCCTATGATAAAATACTAATTAATGTAGGTTTAATGATATAAAAAAGGTGGATGATAGTATGCAAAAACGTTTGCTGATTGTAGACGATGAGCCTGCTATTATTAAAGGTTTGAAGTTTAGCTTAGAACAGGATGGATACTTGATCGATGCTGCTTATGACGGGGAAGAGGCCATAGAAATGTTTCAAAACGGTGAGTACGATCTAGTAGTATTGGATGTAATGCTGCCTAAATTAGACGGTTTTAAGGTGTTGCAGAGAATTCGTGAAAAATCAGATGTTCCGGTGATTATGCTTACAGCAAAGGGAGAGGACATGGACAGGATATTAGGTCTAGAATATGGTGCCGATGATTATTTGACCAAGCCGTTCAATATTTTGGAGCTAAAGGCCAGGATAAAAGCCGTGCTAAGAAGGATCAATTCCAGTAAAGATAAGGAAGAAAAAGAAATAATTCGATTTAAAAACATGACTATCAACTTAACCAATAGAAGTGTAACTATTGATGGAAAAGATGTTAATCTAACGGCTAAAGAATTTGATTTGCTTAAGCTGTTTGCTTCGAATCCAGGAAAGGTGTTTAGCCGAGAAAATCTATTGGAAACAGTATGGAAGTACGATTATCTAGGCGACTTAAGGACGGTAGACGTCCATATAAGAAGATTGAGAGAAAAAATAGAAAAAAACCCCAGCCAACCCGAATTTATATTTACCAAATGGGGAGTGGGATATTACTTTGCTGAGAAATAGAACAAGGTTTTTTTCCAGTCTTCGTTGGAAAATCGCTTTTACTTATCTATTAGTTATCGGAATAGGCTTCGTAGTTGCGAATATATCTATAATTAGAATTTTTGAGATGCGTGAGATCAATGAAAAGCAGGAGAGATTTCGCGCATATGCTATCCAGACAGCTCAAACGATTTGCAATAAATTTGCCAGCAATGATGTAAATGTAAAGGCAGATGTAATATATGATATCGAAGAACTGGGAAATGAAATTAGCTATCAAGAAGGACGTCAGCCTACTCGTATTCTCGTCTTAAATTCCAATGGAGTTGTAGAATTTGATTCATACAACGACCTTAGTCCCCACGGCTTTATAAGGCGAAACCTAGCTAAACAATTTCCGATAATAAAGCGCGTGTTAGAAGGGGAAGATGTTCAGCCAACGCCCCTTTATATTACTACGGCAACTGGGGAACAAAAATGGGTCATGTACGCTTATGCTCCAATTACACATCAGCGGTATGGTACCATTGGAATGGTTATAATATCTACTTCTCTGTCTGATGTTGATGAAATGCTAAACACTATAAGTTACATGCTAAATAGATATTTAGTGATAATACTAATTTGTGTTGCCATTATAAGCTTTTTGATTGCTGGATATATAACTCATCCGATCAAAAGCCTTACAGATGTTATACGAAAAATGAGCCAAGGTCATTTAGATCAGAGAGTTAAGGTTAAGGGCGGAGGGGAGTTAAGGGAATTAGGCGAAGCCTTCAATATAATGAGTGAAAAACTAGAAAATTTGGACCGAGCGAGAAGCGAATTTGTTTCCAATGCGTCCCATGAGCTGAAAACTCCACTTAGCGCAATTAAAGTCCTGGCAGAGTCTCTCCTACATATGGGGGGAGATATCCCGGATATTTATGTAGAATTTCTTACTGATATAAACAATGAAATAGATAGATTGAATGCCATAATTAGCGATCTGCTCTCACTTGTCCATATAGACAGCAAGAATATGGCATTGGAAAAGCGGCGTTTAGATCTAACGGAGTTGGTACAGAGAACGGTAAAAGGGTTGCGAGTATTGGCCGAAAAGAAGGATATTAACTTAGAGGTTAATTTGGAAGGCCCCGTGGACATATTGGGCGATGAATCTAAATTGGTGCAGGTAGTCACGAATTTAGTCGACAACGCCATAAAGTACACTCCAGAAGGTGGAAGAGTTATGGTAGATGTTTATAAGGGCAAAGGAGAGGCAGTATTAAAGGTCGCAGATACAGGAATCGGCATTCCAACGGAGGATATTCCTAGAATTTTTGATCGATTCTTTAGGGTGGACAAGGCCAGATCCCGTGCTACAGGAGGTACAGGATTAGGTTTATCGATAGCCCATCGAATTATCTTGCTCCATGATGGAGATGTGCATGTGGAGAGTAAAGAGGGCAAGGGTACTACTTTTTATGTACATCTTCCTCTAGCTGTTGACTAAAAAATTCTATAAATGTGCGAAATTTGCTCGGTATTTTAACATGGTTCATGATTTTGTTAAGTTTACTTAAAGCTTTTGTAAAATAATAAGTCTATAATGATGATATATAAGTGAGGTTTAGCCCCGGCTATCTTTCGGGAGGTGAACATTTGTTTAAACAAAAGTGGTTTTTACTGCTTATAGGGATTATAATTTTATCAATGACAGCTTGTTCTGTTATTGATAATTATATAGATAATAGACAAGAAAAAGAAAATACAGAAGAAAACCAGGGCGGATCTGAGAAAGTTTTAACTATTGATCCCGATCCCCATCCTCAAGAAAGAGAGGTTACTCTTTATTTTAAGCATAAATATTTCGATTATTTAGTCCCAGAGATTAGAAAAGTAGTTCATGAGAAACAGACCTACGAACAATTAGTAGTAGAAGAGCTAATTAAGGGGCCTGCAGCCCACGATAGGGTTTCTATAATGCCCCCTGAAGTAAAGGTGTTGGATGTTTCTCAAAAAGGGGAAACCGTATTTGTTAATCTAAGCGAAGAATTTAACAATCCTATAGATTTGACAGAATTGTATGGTAAAGCTGATATACCAGAGGATAGAATAGCAAAGGTTCAAGCCGAGATGAAAAGGCTGGCTATTTATTCTATAGTAAACACTTTGACTGAGTTAGATGGAGTGAATCAGGTAAAAATATTAGTTAATAATAGAGCAATCAGTTATCAGGAACTGGGACAGGAACTGGCGGAGCTGATGAATATCGGAGAGCAAAATTCTTCTGCTGCACTGGTAGCCTTACACCGCGATAAGGACTATATATTATCACCAGCTGATTCAGTAAGGCTAGTATTTGAAGGATTAGTAGGAGAACCAAAATGGGATCAAGTTTATTCTCTGCTGGCTTCTGAAACCATGTCGCGTAAAGATTTGCCATCGAAAGAAGAGCTGCAGAAGCTGTGGCCGGCGTTGATAAGTAGCTTAGAATTAGAGGCAAACTTTATCAAAGACGAGGAAATTAAGCCCGATGGCAATGCTTTTGTAACTGTATCCTATACTGTAAATTATACATCAGGAGCGCAGGAAAAGAGAGAAAGGGATTTGATAACAGTAGTAAGTGAAAATGGTATATGGAAAGTAAAGATGCCGCAATTTATGGAGGGCATAAGGTGATCGGTTGGGAGGGAAGCGATATGCGCAAAGTCTCGTGGTTGTGCATCGTCGCTATAGTATTGTCTATGGTTACAGCGTGCACAAGAAGAATTGAACAGCTGGATGAGGGCTTAAAGAGCAAGTCAGCAGAAGAAGATGTGTCTCGAAGCGAAACAGTTAGAAATTACGCCAACCAGGATAAAATTTTATATGATCAAATGGAAATTATGGATAGCTCTGCTGTTTCACAGGAAGTTTCTTTATTTTTTTTAGATGAGGAAAATAATAGATTAGTTCCAGAAAATAGAAATTTAGTTCTCATCAGCGAAGATATGCTGCTAAATGAAACTGTTAATGCTTTAATTAAAGGGCCTAGCTTAGAGACGTTTAAAGCTGTTATACCAGCAAATACTAAGCTGTTAAACATCGAACGGGATGGAGATATAGTTATAGTAGATTTGTCTAGAGAATTTTTAGATGCAAGTGATCTTTTAGCAGCAAGGGTTGCTCTGGTAAACACCTTGACAGAACTTGAAGGAGTAAAGTATGTCAAGATATATGTAGAAGGGCAAGAATTGACCCAAGATGGTACCCCGGATGGAGAACCATTGGGAGTGTTGAGCAAGTATCCCAATAACTTAGATGAGGTAGCATCCAGTGAAAAAAGAGAGGTACAAAAAGAAACTGTTAAAGAAGTAAGGCGTGAACTCTATTTTGGGGATTTCAGGTGTCAATATCTTCTGCCAGAAGTAAGAACCCTATCGGTTAAGGATGGGGCTATCATTAAATCCATTGTAGAAGAATTGATAAAAGGCCCTATTGGAGGAGCAGAAGAAGGACTTTATCCTACCATGCCTAGCGGTACACAACTAGTTAAATCGGAGATACAGGAAGGCGAACAAGACAAATTAGATGTGGCGGTTTTATATTTTTCAAAGGAGCTGAAAAGCCCGTTTTATGATAATAATTCTTCAAGGGGTACTTCTGCTGATAGAGCAGTGAGGAATAATGAGCTTGTAAAGAAGGAGACGATCCTATTAAGCTCTTTAGTATATAGCATAACTTCTTTGCCCAATATAGGAGCTGTAAAGATTTATTATCAAGATAGAGATGGAAATATGATAGATTCTCCTCTATATTCGATCTCATTAAAAAATCCCCTAACTAGGGATGATTTTCCAAACCAGGTAGGGCGTAAAATCAAGGTATATTTCAGCGATAGCAATGTCATGCATCTAGTGCCAGAATATAGAGCAATGAGCAGGGATAACCTTCAGATAGCTACTACTATAATCAACGAGCTAATCCTGGGACCGCAAAAAAACCTGGGACATATCAAGGTAATACCCGATGGCATTGAAGTAGGGGATATTAAGGTCTGGATGGCCGATGATGGTGAAACCGCAATTGTAGATTTACCTTCGAAATTAGATGGGAATAAGATGGGCAGCACTGGCGTGTTGATGACTTTATACGCTATAGTAAATTCTCTAACGGATCCATCCAATACCTCTAATATTCAAAAAGTTAAATTCTTGGTAGATGGGAAAGCTGTCGATACATTCGGCAATATGGAACTTTCCCAGCCTTTCATAAGGAATCCGGCGATTATCCAAGAATAGAGAATTCATGTTGACATTTTATTCAAAGAATGATATTATTATGCCAACAAAATTTAATAATAAACGGGGAGCTGAATCCAATTCGGCTGAGAGGGAGCTAGTATGTGCTCCGACCCATATAACCTGATCTGGGTAATGCCAGCGTAGGGAAACGAATTGCAGGATAACTGCATGCCTATGTTGGTATGCAGTTTTTTCTACTCCCCGTGAAAAAAGAAGGGGGTTTTTTTATGAACAACAGGACTAGAATGCTAGTAGAAGCGGGGCTTATGATTGCTATAGCCCAAGTGCTAAGCTATGTTGTAATCTTTGAGTCGCCACAAGGTGGTTCAATTACCGCAGGATCAATGGTTCCTATCATCATATTCGCCATAAGATGGGGTACCAAACCAGGATTGTTAGCTGGAGCAGTATATGGCGTTTTGCAATTTATACTCGGTCCTAAATGGTCTTTTCATCCCGTATCACTTCTGCTCGATTATCCTGTAGCATTCGCTTGCCTAGGTCTTGCAGGCCTGTGGAGGGAAAGCAGATGGACTATAGGATTGGGTATAGCTCTAGCTATTTTCGGTAGATTTGTTTCCCACTTAATCTCCGGAGTTGTTGTCTTCGCCAGTTATGCAGAAGGACAAAATCCATGGGTATACTCTGCCGTATATAATGCATCTTATTTAGTTCCAGAGCTTATTATAAGCCTTGTGATTACCATGGTTATATATAGTTTTATGAAGCCTTATTTTACCGATCAAATCCAGAGTGTAGATAACACTAAATTAGACAACTGAATATATAAAAATAATATTTCGTGAAATATAATGCAGGAGCTGTTAGGCTGATATAGCACTCCTGCTTTTTTGTTTCAGTATCTTATACTAGAACAACAGCTATATATCGCAATTGCTTTTTAATCTATGGATTGTTATAATATGTATGTAATTCAATCGGTATGGACGGTTAGTCTAAAGCATATTAAATATGGGAGGGGCCAATATGTTAAGCAATGAATGGAAAGCGCTGCAAAATGGCAGCGATATTCGAGGAGTCGCATTAGAAGGAGTAGAGGGACAGGCGGTAAATCTCACGGAAGATGTGGCGCATACACTAGGGAAAGCTTTTGTTTTATGGCTGTCTCGTAAGCTTCAAAAAAATATGTCTGAATTAAGAATTGGCGTTGGCATGGATTCGCGATTATCGGGGCCAAAGTTAAAAGAGGCCTTTATATCAGGGATTACGGAATTAGGTTCTCAAGTATTTGACTGTGGACTTGCTTCAACCCCTGCTATGTTCATGACAACAGTTACCGAAGGTTACGAATACGATGGTGCAGTCATGATTACCGCCAGCCACTTGCCCTTCAATAGGAACGGCCTTAAGTTCTTCACTAAGGATGGAGGACTGGAAAAAGAGGATATAACCAATCTCCTTGAGATAGCGCAGGAAGGAAACTTCCCTGAAGTTTCAAATCCTGGTAAGCGAACTGAAGTGGATTTTATTTCAGTATATGCTCAAGGCCTGGTAGATAAGGTGCGCAGAGAGGTAAATCACCCAACTCATCCGATGGAGCCCTTGAAAGGATTTAAAATTGTTGTAGATGCAGGCAATGGGGCGGGTGGATTTTATGTAGATAAAGTACTAGTTCCCCTAGGAGCCGATGTTGAAGGTAGTCAATATCTGGAGCCGGATGGTAGATTTCCAAATCATGTTCCCAATCCAGAGGACAAAGAAGCTATGGAAGCTATTATTAAGGCAGTTAAGGATAACAAGGCAGATTTTGGAATTATTTTCGATGCCGATGTAGATCGGGCAGGCGCTGTAGATCGAAATGGAAACCCAATCAATCGAAACCGGCTAATAGCTTTAGTTTCAGCTATTGTATTGGAAAAATGGCCTAATACTACTATCGTAACTGACTCCATCACTTCTACTGGACTTAAGAAATTTATAGAAGAAGATCTGGGAGGAATTCACCATAGATTTAAAAGAGGATATAAAAATGTTATTAATGAAGCTATTCGGCTTAATGAAATTGGACAGGAGTGCCACCTGGCAATTGAAACTTCTGGTCATGGGGCTTTAAAGGAAAATTACTTTTTAGACGATGGGGCCTATCTTGTTACTACGATTTTGATTAAGATGGCCAGGATGAAGATAGAAAGTGGAGAGAGCATAGAGCGCCTAATCGAAGATTTAGAGGAGCCGGTAGAAGCTAGAGAATTTAGAATGAATATTAAAGTAGACAATTTTACCGAATATGGAAATGCTCTGCTAAGGGATTTAGAAGAATATGCTCAACAAGCTGAAGGTTGGAACATAGCCCCTGACAATCACGAGGGGATTCGAGTTTCTTTCGGTAAGGATGATGGAGACGGCTGGTTTTTACTCCGCATGTCTCTCCATGACCCAGTAATGCCTTTGAACATTGAGTCGGATTCAGCAGGAGGGGTTAAGATAATTGCTTCAAAAATACTGCCTTTCTTAGAAAAATATGAAGGGTTAGATGTTAGCCCTATAAAAGAATTTCTTGGCTAAAAGATTATATTCGATTATAGGAAAGGATATGGTATATTGTGGTGGGGGTAGAGGGAAAATTCTACCCCCTTAATAGTTCTATAAAAGTTGCTTATGAATTTTGCTAGACTTGTCACATTATTTTTTTTGTGTTAGAATTCTTATTTGACATAAATTTTTGTTTCAAATCAAAAGAATCGGGGATGAAATATGAGTATACGAGAAAATGTAAGAAATATAGCAATTATTGCGCATGTTGATCATGGTAAAACAACCCTTGTAGATCAGCTGCTTAAGCAGGGTGGAGTTTTTCGGGAGAATCAACAGGTACAGGATAGGGTTATGGATTCTGATGATATCGAGAGGGAAAGAGGTATTACTATTTTATCGAAGAATACAGCAGTTCACTACAAAGGAGTCAAAATAAATATTGTAGATACTCCTGGACACGCTGATTTTGGCGGTGAAGTTGAACGGGTTCTAAAAATGGTAGATGGAGTGCTACTGCTGGTGGATGCATTCGAAGGGCCTATGCCTCAAACCCGCTTTGTCCTTGAAAAAGCCCTTGAGCTTAACCATCCAGTGATAGTTGTTATAAATAAAATTGACCGTCCAGATGCCCGGCCGGAGGAAGTAGTGGACGAAGTACTAGAGCTTTTTATCGATTTAGATGCGGATGAAGAACAACTAGATTGCCCATTTATCTATGCTTCTGCCAAAATGGGAACCGCCACCACAAGCCTTGACGAAGAGGGCCAGGATATGACAGCTCTTTTTGAGACGATTATAAATTATATTCCAGCTCCCAAAGGGGACAAGGACGGTCCGGTGCAGATGCTTGTGTCTACTGTAGACTATAATGATTATGTAGGCCGTATTGCAATAGGCAAGGTAGAAAGAGGGAAAATTTATGCTGGACAGGAAGTGCTTATATGCAACTTCCATAACAAGGAAGTACAAAGGAAGGTTAAACTAACTAATCTATACATTTTTGATGGGCTTAAGAGAGTGCCAACATCTCAAGTAGAGATGGGCGATATAGTTGCGGTATCTGGCGTAGAGGGAATTACTATCGGAGATACTATATGCGATATCGAGCATCCAGAGCCTCTGCCTTTCGTAAAAATATCAGAGCCCACCATCTCTATGACCTTCTCCGTAAATACCAGTCCTTTTGCTGGACAAGAGGGTAAGTACTTGACTTCGAGAAACTTGCGTGAGCGCTTGTTTAAGGAAGTTTATTCAGATGTAAGCCTGAGAGTTGAAGAAACCGATTCTCCAGATGCTTTTAAGGTATCGGGTAGGGGCGAATTACACCTTTCCATATTAATTGAGAATATGAGGCGGGAAGGTTATGAATTTCAAGTTTCTAAGCCTACCGTCATATATAAAGAAATAGACGGAAAGCTATACGAGCCTATGGAAAAAGTAGTAATAGATGTACCAGAGGAATACGTAGGAACTGTTATCGAAAAGCTTGGACAGCGAAAAGGTGAGCTAGTGAGCATGGGAGAAGGTAAGGGTGGAAGAAACAGATTGGAGTTTTCTGTCCCCTCTAGGGGGCTTTTCGGATATCGCTCTGAATTTTTAACAGATACCCATGGAGAGGGAATTTTGAATTCTATATTTATTGGATATGAGCCATATAAAGGGGATATCATATCAAGACAGCAGGGCTCCCTTGTGGCTTTCGAATCGGGTGTAGCGGTGACTTATGGCCTTTACAATGCCCAGGAAAGAGGTACCCTATTTATAGAACCCGGAACCAGGGTTTATGAAGGCATGGTTATCGGTCAAAATAATAGGCAGGGCGACATAGAAATAAATGTGTGTAGGAAAAAGCATGTTACCAACATGAGAGCGGCCGGTTCTGATGAGGCTTTGAGATTAAGCCCGATTAAAAAGATGACCCTAGAAGAGGCCATAGAATTTATAGCTGACGATGAATTGGTGGAAGTTACACCGAAAAGTATCCGCATACGAAAAGCCATATTAAATACCACTGAAAGAAAGAAGCGTCAGAAAAAAGCTAATTGAAAATAAGGGAAAATGGCATAAATCATGCCGTTTTCCCTTATTCTATTAATATATAGAAAAATATAGCACATAAAATTCTTACAATATTCAAAAAATAACAAATAATGAAAGAAATAAAAATAATGAAAGAAATAAAAATAATGAAAGAAATAAAAATAATGCAATAAAAAAGGCAAGTCAATATAGTAAAAAAATATTTAGTATGATATAATGAAATTGGAACCCCTTTTTAAAATAATGATGCGGGAGGCGGTCAAGATGATACAGGTAATTGTCGGCAAGCAGGGCACCGGCAAAACAAAAACATTGGTGGGAATGGCCAACGGGATAGTTGCATCAAGCAAAGGTGAAATTGTTTTTATCACCAATGAAACAAGGAGAATGTTAGAGCTGGATCATCAAGTCCGATTAATTAAGACTTATGAGTTCGGCATAGGGGGATTGAAAGAATTCTATGCATTTTTATGTGGTATAATAGCTGCCAACTACGATATTGAACATATCTATATTGACGGGCTGCTAGAGATACTCAACGATGATATAGAGAATGTTAAGCCATTTATACATAGCGTTAAGAAACTATCAAATAAATATAATATAAAGTTTACCATATCCATGTGCGGCGATCCTGAGAGCGTACCGACCTTCTTAAAGGAGTACATTGCCTAGGACAAAGTATTTTAAGAAGGTACTGTAGCCGAGGGAGTAGCCCTTGGCTTTTTGTTTGGAGCCTTTGCCTTTAGATTTGACAGGGAAGGTTTTTTTTATGCAATTTTTTGGGTTTTATGATTTTGTACGATATGGTATAATGGGGAAAAATATAATCTATTTTAGATTTAAATGTTAAAGGAACGGTGGGAGTGTGAGATGAAGTATCAAAGCACGAGAAATATAGATATTGCATTAAATTCCATGGAAATTATTAAGCAGGGAATTTCTGCAGATGGAGGTTTATTTGTTCCAATAGAGATTCCCAAATTTTCTACTGCAGATTTACATAGATTAATAGACATGACGTATGAGCAGAGAGCCGTAGCCATCCTTTCGCTCTTTTTGACAGATTTTCCGCAGGAAGATTTAGTAAGATGTGTACACTCTGCTTATGGAACGGGCTCCTTTGATTCCGAAGATGTTGCCCCCGTCATCTCCTTATCAAATGATTTTTTTATATTGGAATTATGGCATGGCCCTACTTGTGCATTTAAGGACATGGCCCTGCAGATCCTTCCGCATTTGATGTCCACGGCTGTAAAGAGGACAGCTGAAGATAAAGAGATTGTAGTTTTGGTAGCTACTTCTGGAGACACTGGAAAGGCAGCTTTAGAGGGATTTAAAGATGTTGAAGGAATACAGATCATTGTATTTTATCCAGAGCAAGGGGTCAGCCCTATTCAGAAACTTCAGATGGTTACTCAAGAAGGCAGCAATGTTTTTGTTGCTGCGGTGAAGGGCAATTTTGACGATGCGCAGGCCGGGGTAAAGAGCATATTTACCGATGATAGCATGATAAAGTTGCTGGAGAAGTCGGGCTATACTTTTTCATCGGCTAACTCAATTAACTGGGGTAGGCTAGTTCCTCAGATTGTATATTATATTTCGGCATACTTAGATTTATTGAAGAAGAGTTGGATTTCGGAAGAGGAAGAATTCAACGTAGTGGTGCCTACAGGGAACTTCGGTAATATACTGGCTGCCTATTATGCAAAGAAGATGGGTATTCCTATAGGAAAATTGATCTGCGCTTCGAATAAAAATAAGGTCCTTGCGGATTTTATTAACACGGGAATATACGATAGGAGAAGGGAATTTTATAAGACCATTTCTCCATCTATGGATATATTAATATCTAGCAACCTGGAGAGGCTGTTGTTTGAGCTTGCCGGCAAACAGGACGGCAAAGTAAGGGCTTGGATGGATGACCTAAAAGAAAAGGGCGTATATAAATTAGATGGGGAGACTACTTCAAGGCTTCAGGACTTGTTTTGGGGAGGCTATGCTACGGAAGAGCAAACGATGGAATCTATACGGAAGACATACAATGAATACGGCTATGTAATAGATCCCCATACTGCTGTAGGGAAATGGGTCTATGATGATTATAGGAAAAAGACCAAGGATCGGCGCAAGACTATCCTTGCATCTACAGCAAGCCCCTTTAAATTTGCGGGAGATGTATTAAGATCTATTGTAGGAGAAGAGGCAATGAAAGATAAAGATGAGTTTATGCTTTTAGATATGCTGTCGGATATTGCCCGCATGGAAATTCCAATAGGTTTAAGGGGGCTTGACAAAAAGCCAATTTTGCATAATACTCTATGTTCCAAGGAGGATATGAGAAATATAATTTCAAGCTTTTTAAAATTGGACGGAGTGATAAAATGAAAATTGGAATAGTACAGTACAATCCTGCAGTAGGGGATTTAGAAGGGAATTTGAAAAAAATAATCTCTGCTATAGAAAAGGCTAAAGAAAACAAATTGGATTTGCTAGTATTTCCAGAACTGTCGCTGACGGGGTATCCTCCTAAAGACCTGCTTTTTAGGAAGGATTTTATAAGGTCATGTAAAAAGGCAGTGGAAAGGCTATTTAGCCATACTAAGGGAATAGGCGTCCTCTTAGGGTTGCCTATCCCTATAGAAGGAAGTCCCTATCTATATAACAGTGCAGTTTTGATAGAGGATGGAAAAGTAGTTGGGCAAGCTGATAAGAGCCTGCTGTCTAGCTATGATGTATTTGGAGAATGGAGGTATTTTAAGCCTGCTGAAGAGCTAAAATGTATTGAATTTAGAAGAATGAATTTAGCGGTTTCCATAGGTGAAGATATTGCAGAAGAACTATTCGAAAAACAACCGGATATTTTCATCAATATTTCCGCCTCAGCCTATTACTGGGGGAAACAGAAGCTGAGGCTGGACAAGTTAACTGGAATAGTGAATAGATATCGGATTCCATTTATTTATGTAAACCAAGTAGGGGGAAATGATGAGCTAGTATTTGATGGCACTAGCATGGTTTTTGATGCTAAAGGGCGTTTAATAATGCAGGCAAAGAGCTTTGAAGAAGACTTTATAGTATTCGATACCGAAAAGAATTATGATGCTGTGGAAGCTGTTGATGAGGACATTTCATGGATATATAAGGGGCTGGTATTGGGCACGCGCGATTATTTTCGTAAAACAGGATTTACCAAAGCCCTGATAGGAATGAGCGGAGGCGTAGATTCAGCTCTTGTAACCTGTATTGCTGTAGATGCCCTGGGTAAAGAAAATGTATTGGGCGTGTATATGCCTTCTAGATATTCTTCCGAGCATAGTAGAAATGATGCTCAGAAGCAGGCTGAGAAGCTAGGGATCGAATTTAGGGTTATCCCTATAGAAGATCTTTTTAAAGAGTACATAAATATATTTAACCAAGATGGTGAAGCAATTGGCGATTTAGCCGAGGAAAATATCCAGGCTAGAATTCGGGGAAATCTATTGATGTTTATTTCCAATAGAGAAGGAAGGGTGTTGCTGGCTTGCAGCAATAAATCCGAAGCTGCGGTGGGATATTCTACTTTATATGGAGATATGTGTGGCGGACTTTTAGTAATTGGGGATATATTGAAAACTGTTGTATACGAGCTGTGCAAATATGTAAATAGAAATGGGGAAATTATTCCTAATAACGTCCTTACAAAACCGCCTTCAGCAGAGCTGAGGCCCGATCAAAAAGATGAAGATTCTTTACCTCCATATTCCATACTAGATGCTGTAATTAGAATGTACGTGGAAAAAAATATGTCAATTGAAGATATAGTGGGCAAAGGTTATGATGAGGAGATAGTGCGCCGAATTGTCGATATGATAGATAGAGCTGAATATAAGAGAAGACAAGCCCCGCCCGTTATAAAGATGAGTCCAATAACTTTCGGAGTGGATAGGAGATTTCCTATAGTAAATAAGTATAGATGATATTTGAAGCGATCTTGATAATATTTACAGCCTCCCTAGGTTTTATAGAAATTCACCAAAAACGTTATGAAAAAATTTAGCTTAAATTGAAATTTTAGAGGTTATTTATATATGTTGCAGTAGTATAATTAATATGTATATGAGTTAGTTTTATTTGAGGCTTTTGACTATTGGAAACCTAGGGGGGTATAAAATGTTAATAGAGAGAAAAGACCATACCGTCTATGTTGAATTAGATGGGGCACTATCATCTGGAACGGTTTTGTCAATTAAGGACCGGATTAATGAATTTTTGAGGCAGGACGATAAAAAGCTCATAATAAATCTATCGAAGGTGGATTTTGTAGACAGCAAAGGACTAGAGTTTATTATTTCTATTTTTAACCGTATGAAAAAGTACAATGGGGAGTTTGTTATAGAATATCCTCAATTGGGTGTTCAAAAGCTAATGGAAATGGCCAGGCTCGATGAGATGTTTCAAGTTATAAAGACTCCAGAAGAAAAAACAGGCCATTGGAGCGACTTTGAATAAAACTATATATTAATCGCGAAACCTTGATATATTTGGGTATATCAAGGTTTTTTTATTTTATATAGTTTTATATAGTACC
>CALGOY010000311.1 GCA_937960725.1 uncultured Bacillota bacterium | reverse complement strand
CAGCGCTTTAATTGGATCCGGCTCTATACTAATGTTTCTACAGTAAAGCTGAACCTTCTCTGCCAGCTCTTCAGGAGCTATAGCTCTAGGACTATCGGGAGTTGTAACAATTGTTTTATAAGCTAGAGGACAAATAGTAGCAACAATTTCGTCCACGGCCTTATCCTTTAGAATACCTAAAACCAACGTTATTTTTTTATTGTTAAAATAAAATTTTATGGATTCTGCTAGTGCTTTAGCACCAGATATATTATGGGCTCCATCGATTATTATAAGCGGTTTGTCACAAAGCTTCTCTAGCCTTCCCGGCCATCTAGTAACCTCCAATCCCGTATATATGTCTCTGCTATTTAAAGATAACCCATTTTTTTGGGCAATCATCAGGGCGGTCAATGCCGTGGCAGCGTTGATAATCTGATGACTGCCGGGCAATCTTATCTTCAAATCAGGATAGCATTTATCCTCGAAAATGAAATCGAAAATCTGCTCATTAAACTCTTGTTTTTTAACCTTAACTTGCTCAGGAGTTACTTCTGTAAGGGGGGCATTTCTTTCAGCTGCCACCTGCCTAATAACCTCAGCTGCCTCCAAGGCTTGAGGATAAGAAACTACAGGAACCCCCTCTTTTATAATTCCCGCTTTCTCGTAGGCTATTTTGTCCAAGCTATCTCCCAAAATATTTATATGATCATAGCTTATGGAAGTTATGACGGATAAAATGGGCTTTAGGACGTTAGTTGCATCGAATCTCCCACCTAAACCCACCTCCACCACTGCAATATCCACTTCAGCTTCCGCAAAGTAACTAAAACCGATAGCAGTAACTATCTCAAATTCGGTAGGGTGGTTTAGTCCTTCCTCAATCATATCGTCTACTTTTTCTTTTACTTTCTGTGTAATCCTGGCTAAGTCATCCCTCGGAATTTCCTTAAGGCCTACTTGAATTCTTTCGGTAAAATTTTCCAGGTACGGCGAGATAAACATACCGACCTTATATCCCGATTGGTGGAGAACATGGGCTATCATGGATGTAACCGATCCCTTACCGTTAGTACCTGCAACGTGTATAGAAGGATACTTATTCTGAGGATTTCCCAGCCTATTTAAAAGCTCCGTTATATTTTTTAACCCTAGTTTAGAACCAAGTTTCCTTGTGCCATGGATATATTCCAATGCCTCTTTGTAGTCCACGTAACCTTTACCCCTTTCAAGAAAGCCCTGTATTCATGATACAGGGCTTTCTATTTATTTTTCCATCATCTTCTTCAAAGCTTCAATCCGTTCTAGGACTTTATTCATCATATCTTGATATTTTGCTTTCTTTTTCCTTTCCTCCTCCACTATAGCAGCAGGGGCTTTCTTCACAAAATTTTCATTGGAAAGCTTGCCCTCAGCCCTGGCCAGCTCTTTCTCTAATGTCTGCTTTTCCTTATTGAGACGTTCCATTTCTTTTTCAAAATCTATCAATTCCTCTAAAGGTATAAATATCTGGGCTTTGGCGGTAACAGCTGATGCTGCACTAGCAGGAATCCCTTCTTCATCTTCTTGAATAACAACCTGAGAAGCATAGGCCAGCTTTTCAAAGTACAGCTTCCCTCTTTCAAAAATATGCTTGTCGCTCTCATCTACTACCAAAATCAGCTTTGCCTTTTGGGAAGGTGCAACATCCATCTCAGCCCTTATATTCCTTACGCTCTTTATTACATCCATTAAGGCTTCCATCTCCTGCTCCGCTTCAAGGTCAATCTCTGCATCGTTAACCTGCGGCCATGAAGAAATCATAATGCTCTCGCTCTCATCCCCATGGGGTAAATGCTGCCATATCTCCTCGGTAATAAAAGGCATAAAGGGATGAAGAAGCTTTAATACGTTGGAAAGTACATAAGTTAAAGTGTATAGGGCGGTTTCCCTCTCTGCGTCGTTTTGCCCATATAATCTAGTTTTAGTTAGTTCAATATACCAATCACAGAACTCGCCCCAGATGAAGTCATACAGTTTTTGTACTGCTATACCCAGCTCGAATTTCTCCAAGTTCTCAGTAACTTCTCCTACAAGGCGGTTATACTTGCTTATTATCCAGCGATCAGCTAAGTCTAAAGTACCTTTCTCTGGCCTGTCTTTTTGTAGATTCTCAAGATTCATCAGTATAAACCGTGCAGCGTTCCATATTTTGTTGGCGAAATTTCGACTTGCCTCCACCTTCTCCCAAGAAAATCTCATATCATTTCCAGGGGAGATCCCTACAACAAGGCTTAATCTTAGCGCATCGGCTCCATATTTCTCAATAACTTCAAGAGGATCGATGCCGTTGCCTAAGGATTTACTCATCTTCCTGCCCTGTGAATCCCTTACAATTCCATGTATGAAGACATATCTAAATGGAATATCTCCCATATGCTCAAGCCCTGAGAATATCATCCTAGCTACCCAGAAGAAAATTATATCATAGCCCGTTACTAAGACGCTGGTAGGATAGAAATACTCCAGCTCTTCAGTCTTATCAGGCCAGCCAAGGGTAGAGAAAGGCCATAGGGCAGAACTAAACCAGGTATCAAGTACATCTTCGTCTTGCTTAAAGTCAGTGCTTCCACATTCATCGCATTTTTCCGGCATTTCAGCAGAAACAATGGTCTTTCCACAGCCCTGACAGTAATATGCAGGTATCCTATGCCCCCACCAGAGTTGACGGGAGATACACCAATCCTTTACATTTTCCATCCAATTGAAATATATCTTTTCAAACCTTTCTGGAACGAAGCGGATTCTACCATCCTTTACCGCCTGAATAGCTGGCTCAGCCAAAGGTTTCATCTTAACGAACCACTGTTTTGAAACAATAGGCTCTACTACTGTATCACATCTATAGCAATGGCCTACATTGTGTTTATGATCTTCTATTTTTACTAATAAACCTTGTTCCTCCAGGTCCTCTACAATAGCCTTGCGAGCCTCGTATCGATCCATGCCGGCATACCTGCCAGCTTTTTCGTTCATTGTTCCATCATCGTTCATGACCTTAACCTGCTCCAGATCATGTCTCAATCCCACTTCAAAGTCGTTAGGGTCGTGGGCTGGTGTTATCTTAACTACTCCAGTTCCGAATTCTCGATCTACATATTCATCAGCAATGATCGGTATCTCTCGATTTACAAGCGGCAGTACAACCGTCTTTCCTATAAGATGCTGATAGCGCTCGTCCTCAGGATGTACTGCTACCGCAGTGTCCCCGAGCATAGTTTCTGGACGGGTAGTTGCAACAATAACCGCTTCGTCGCTATCTTTAACTGGGTACTTTATATGCCATAAATTACCCTGCTGTTCTATATGTTCAACTTCCGCATCGGAAAGGGCTGTTTGACAATCTGGACACCAATTGATTATTCTATCCCCGCGGTAGATTAGCCCTTTATTATATAGCCTAATAAATACTTCTGTGACAGCCCTGCTACAGCCTTCATCCATGGTAAACCTCTCTCTAGACCAGTCTAGAGAGGAGCCCAATTTCTTTAACTGTTCTACAATTCTTCCTCCATATTGTTCTTTCCACTGCCAGGCCCGCTCTAAGAAGCCTTCTCTGCCTAAATCATATTTTGTCTTTCCCTCTTCTGCCAGCTTTTCTACTATTTTAACTTCAGTTGCTATACTGGCATGATCAGTGCCGGGCACCCATAGGGTAGCATATCCCTGCATCCTTCTCCATCTAATTAATATATCTTGCAGAGTATTATCTAAAGCATGTCCCATATGCAGCTGGCCTGTAATGTTGGGTGGAGGAATAACTATACAATAGGGTTCCTTTTCTGGATCTATCTCTCCGCGAAAATATCCTTTTTCCATCCATGTATTATAAAGCCTATCTTCTACAGTACTCGGATCATAGGTTTTGGCTAGTTTTTTTTGTTGCCCCATAATGCAAGCCTCCTTTTTAAACCTCAATTTAAATAAAAAGCCCCATATCCAAAGGACGAAGGATATGAGGCTCCGTGGTACCACCTTAGTTTTTACCCAGCTTTTAGGCAGGGTAAACACTCTATATCATAACGGGACAAACCGTTTCAGCCTACTTTTAATAAAGTTCAGCTGAAAAGCTCAGAAGCGACCTTCCATTTCTCCTATACCCGCGGAAACCTTCCAGCCTATGGATTTCCTTCTCTGTCGGAGAAGAAATGTACTCCTCTTCTTCATCGCTTTTTCATATGAAATTTGATTTATATTATATCGTATTCGCTATTTTTGTCAAGGGAAATAATGTATGGAACTTATTTCGACAAATAGAACCTACTATACCTTTTTTCTAACCACGCCACTATATGATACATAATAGCGGCAGCTATTACCAAGATAAAAACACTGGTCATCACAAGGTCCAACCTAAATACCTGGCCCCCATATACTATCAGATATCCGAGCCCAGCCTTCGACACTAAGAATTCTCCAACTATTACCCCTACCCAGGACATTCCTACATTTATCTTCAAAGCTGATATTATTGTAGGAATGCTTGCGGGAAAGACGACCTTGCTGAACACCTGCACTTTAGTAGCGCCAAATGTTTTTAGAAGCTTTATCTTATCGGGATCGACTTCCAAGAAACCGTTTAGAACTGTAATTATTGTAATTATCACCGACACAAAAAGCGCCATTGTTATTATAGAGGCGGTACCAGCCCCTATCCATACAATAATGACAGGCCCTAAAGCAACTTTGGGAAGGCTATTTAGAATTACAAGGTAAGGATCTACCACCTTAGCAGCAAATTCGGACCACCACAGTCCTATGGCTATCAACGTCCCTATCAGGGTTCCCAATACAAAACCTGTAACTGTTTCTAAAATAGTTATAGATATATGTTTCCACAATACCCCTTCGCTATTCAAACTTATTAGAGTATCAATTACCCTGGAGGGCTGGCTGGTGATAAATGGATCTATCCATTTCATATTGGCGGCTATCTCCCATAGGGCAAGGAATGCTATTAATATTACTATCTGGGTAAACCTAATAGATATGTTCCTACGCCTTATTCTTTTTAAGTATTGCTCATGCTCTTTTGAAACAGTTTTTTTACTAGCTTTATTATTGAACATGGACATCTAGCTCCTTCCAAATAATATCGAAATACTTTCGAAATTCTGGAGCCTGCCTACAGCTGATAGGATCGTTAGCATCGCAGGTAAGTTCTATCTTATGACTGCTTTTTATAGTGGCTGGCCTTTTGGTTAAAACAAAAACCCGATCCGACATAGCAATAGCCTCAGAAATATCATGGGTTACCAAAAGGGCTGTCTTTTTCTCCTTTTTTATAATATCTGCCACTTCTACTGATACAGCCAATCTAGTCTGATAATCAAGGGCAGAAAAAGGTTCGTCTAACAGTAGTATCTTGGGGTTGATGGCCAGGGTCCGGATAAGGGCAGCTCTTTGCCGCATGCCTCCGGAAAGCTGATGGGGATAGTGATTTTTAAACTCTCCTAGTCCATATCTCTCTAAAAGCTCCTCAGCTTTTGCTTTTGATTCTTCATTAACCTTGCCCTGAATCTCAAGTCCTAATAATACATTTTGCAGTATTGTCCGCCATTCGAAAAGATGATCCTGTTGAAGCATATAGCCGACTTTAGACGAAGGGCCTTCAACCGGTTTCCCTTCTACATATACCGTTCCTGAAGTTGGTTTTATAAGGCCTGCAATTAAAGATAGTATCGTAGTCTTGCCACAACCACTGGGCCCTACAATCCCGATAAACTCTCCTTCCTTAACATCAAAGGATATATTCCGAAGAGCATGAGTTTCCCCTTCCCGCTGATGGTATGTCATAGATACGTTGTCCATACTAACAATACTATTGTTTCCCATGTATTTAGCCCTCCTTAACAAAAAATAATTCCCCCTATACCCCTACCTCCATTATATTCCCGCCAATATAATTTGTTAAAAAAAAAAGCCCCGAAGCGGGGTCTTAATTGCTTACAGCCCTTTCTGCAAATTCGTTAATGGTAATATCCTCGAAAGGAGCTCTCTCATCTAACTCACCGGCCATTTCCATGATATCCTGAAGTCGATCAAAAGCTACTTTGCTAGGAACAGGCGTATAAGGCCATGTATCTTGATCCT
The DNA here is from genome assembly GCA_937960725.1 of uncultured Bacillota bacterium. GTDB lineage: Bacteria > Bacillota > Clostridia > Caldicoprobacterales > UBA3941 > CALGOY01. The sequence continues at coordinate 3,239 of CALGOY010000311.1, read as the reverse complement.
TGTACCGCTTTATAACAACAGCCAATAACTCTTCGTCGCTATCAGGGAATGCCGGTTTGATTGCCTTTGCAATTTCTTCAGGGCTATGCTCTTTTACAAATTGTTGGCCCTTGTATATAGCGTTAGTGAAACGCTGTATTAGATCCTTATTTTTCTCAATAAAGCTCTTTTTCGCCATGTATGCGGTGTAGGCTACTTCTCCACTGGCAGCACCTACGGAAGCTACAACATAACCTGCTCCTTCTCTTTCTAAAGAGGATGCAACTGGCTCAAAAAGGGTTGTATAATCACCCGTCCCGCCTGTGAATGCTCCAGCCATCAAATCAAACTGGATATTAGTCAACACCTCTACATCCTCGCCTGGAATAAGCCCATGGCTTTTAAGTACATATTCCAATGTCATTAAGGGCACGCCACCTTTTCGCCCTCCGATAATAGTTTTGTCCTTCAAATTTTCCCATTTAAAATCAGGTTCGGGATTGCGCCCAACTAAAAAGGAGCCGTCTCTTTGGGTAAGCTGTATAAAAATTTGTGCATAGTCCTCTTTACCTTCATTGTATACATAAATTGCAGCCTCAGGCCCCATAAATCCGATATCCGCTTGATTGGCCAATAGGGCAGTCATACACTTGTCGGCCCCTCCTCCATTGATCAGTTCAATTTCTATCCCTTCCTCCTCAAAATAACCCTGGTGAATCGCCACGTACTGCGGAGCATAGAATATTGAATGGGTCACTTCTATTAAACGGACTTTAGTATTCTTTTGCTTCCCGCAGCCAATTAATACAATAGAAAAGACTAAGCATATAGCCAATACTATAGAAATCACCTTAATTGTTTTCATCCGCCAAACACCTCCAAACGGTTCGTCATGGTACTATATAATATTCTCGTGTTAAAAAAGTGTGCAGAAATTTAGCAGCTGCAGAAAATAATAAAAAAGCTAGGGAATAATTTTTAAAAAGCTAGGTGACAAAGCTAAAATTTTATGATATAATTCTATACTGTGCTAGTCTTATTATTTATGCCAATATAGCTCAGCTGGTAGAGCAGCAGTCTCGTAAACTGCAGGTCAGGGGTTCGAGTCCCCTTATTGGCTCCATCCATCGGGGTGTGGCGCAGTTTGGTAGCGCGTCTCGTTCGGGACGAGAAGGTCGCAGGTTCAAATCCTGTCACCCCGACCAAGCTTTAATTTTTGCCTTAAATTCCTTCTATCTTCTGAAGGATTTTTGTTTTTTAAATAAAAAAATACCGTAGAATGGTATATGACTGTTAGATGAGCTAAGCTATTCTGTGGTAGTAAAAAGGAGATTTTAAATGAATATACCCAACATACTAACTCTGATTAGATTTGGATTAATTGGGGTTTTTATTTATATTTTTTATAACCCATACATACAGAATAACATTCGATGGGCTATCCTTGTTTTTGTTTTAGCAGGACTAACAGATGTCCTGGATGGATATATTGCGCGAAAATATAACATGATTACCAAATGGGGCAAATTAATGGATCCCTTAGCAGATAAGCTGATGCTCATAACAGTGTTGATATGCCTATACACTAAAAATTTTGTTCCAGGGGCCGTTATTGTTATAGTATTGGTCAAAGAATTGCTGATGATTTTGGGAGCCGCTTTTTTATATAAAAATAAAAATGTTGTAGTTCAATCTAACTTTTTTGGCAAGGCAGCAAGTGCTGCTTTTTATATAGCAATAATCGCCTTGGTATTCGATTTCCCATATGCTGATATGCTGCTTATGATTGCAATCTTTTCCACATTGTTCGCACTTTTTCAATATGCATTATTGAATTTAAAGCATAAAAATAATTGACCTTTAACGACAGCCGCCTTCTCCATTGAATTAAAACAATCCTTTGCATTTCTTTTTTTACATTCAAAAAAGAAATGCAACATAGTATATACTATAAAACAAATAGTGGAAAACAAATAGGGGGAGAAGGCCGTGAATAAACATATAATTACATATCTATCTATTGCAATTGGAATCTTGCTTGCTACTTTAGCTGTCCTATTTATTTTTTTAAAAGCAGATCCTTCAGAAAAAACTGTAGAATTGTTTTTAGAATCGTATATAAAAAATAAAGACGACCGTTTTTTGGAATTCCTATCCCCTTCTCTCAAAGAACATCCTTTTATAAATCTGATATCCCATGAATATTTCATAGATTTTAAGATTCTCGATAGCGAAAAAAGCGATGCCGGCTTATCTAAAGTATGGGTTTCTATTAGGCTAAAAGATGGAACTATTACCGTACCATTTGCGGTAGAACGGATCCAAAATAAAAATTATATAGTGTCTCTTCCTAAAACAAGCAATATCGATGCAGCTATCCCAGTAGAAGTGACCGAAAAAGATAAAAAAACATCTATCTGCAAAATAGATGTTAAAGGCACCCATCTATATTGCCTTTCCATCTCAAACTCTGAAAAAATTGAAATAGGTAGCCCTGCCTCTTTTCTTCTGGTTGAAGATTACATAATTAATTATGAGCCAATGATAGCTACCCATATAGATAAAGTCATGGCTGTATCCCAAGATTATATCGAGGATTCTATCAATGGGAAAATTCCTATCGCATCTGAGTTTGCCGTTTATGAAATAAAAAAAGAAAGCGTCGAATATCTACTGGATAGCCATATACCAATAGGTATACGAGATATAGTTTTATATCGCCCTAAACAAGGAAACAGTAAAAATAAAATTGCAATAATAGACAGACAAAATCTTCCTAGAAATGTCATTAGGGTTGTTTTAAATAATAGCAATTTTAATGGCTTGTTCCACGATGAAGTAACCCTGTCATGCGACCAGGCTTTCACAGTTAAAAATATTATTGACTCTCAAGAATATAGCTTTGAAAAAGGAGATAAAATAACTATTCGCCATGATGGAGCGGAGGCCGTCCTTTATCATGAAGGGGTTAGATTGCACTCCTCCCCTAATCGGTGGTATGTAGAAGCAAAAGATGATGGATTAATAGTTGTAAACAATATATATCGCTCCCATACACACAACAAAACAGGAACACCATACAGGGGAACTTTAGAAATAGCCCCTTCTGAAAATGGATTGGTTTTAGTTAATGAAGTTTTTCTTGAACACTATCTATATTCCGTAGTCCCCAGTGAAATGCCGATACGCTTTGGATTAGAAGCATTAAAAGTCCAGGCCATAGTGGCCCGCTCATACGCGCTACGCTGCCTGGAATCAAA
>CALGOY010000310.1 GCA_937960725.1 uncultured Bacillota bacterium | reverse complement strand
GAATAAAGCTTTCGGAAATTTTAGCAATTGCTCCAATGCCTTTATATATCAGATATACAATTACCATTAACATCGTTACCATAATAAACTCTATAGGCGTCTTGGGCAGCATGAATATTTTTAAGGTATCAGCAAATATCCTAAGCGCCGTGCCTGCTACCATTATAGAATATACAATGATTAATACACCAATTAACTTCCCAGGAATTTTTCCTGCTATGGTTGCAGAATATTCTATTATTGTTTGATTGGAAAAACGTTTTCCTAGTTGAACTGCAAGTATAGATAAAACTAGGGATATTAACCCTGATAAAAAAACAGAAAGAACTCCGCTGTGTTGAGCAGCTTGGGTTGCCAGGCGGGGAAGTGTTACTACAACCGTACCAATAACAGAAGATAATACCAAAACCCCGCCTTGGATAGAACTAAGATATTCTTGCTTTGTCCTTCTCATTTTTTCACCTCTTAATCGCGTCCTGATCTACTCGATCAATATCTACTGGATAGTATTGTACAGGCCTTCTTTTCAGAAAACTATGAGGAAGCCTAATTATGAAATCTTTCCAATCCTGCGGTATAAGCGGTGCTTGAGGGGCCATATAATTCATACCAAAGCTCTTAAGAGAGACTAAATGTATATTTACAACAATAAAGCCTAACATCACTCCGTACATTCCCATGCTAGCTCCTAGTATTATAAGCGGATAGCGAATGATTCTAAAAGCAATGGCAGCACTATAGCTAGGTATTATAAAGGAAGTTATAGCCGTTACTGCAACAATTAATACCATCGTAGGGCTAGTTATCCCAGCTTTGACGGCTGCATCGCCAATTATGATACCGCCTATAATACCGATGGTTTGGCCAATGAGCTTAGGAAGTCTTGCTCCAGCTTCTCTAAGAAGTTCAATAGTAGTTTCCATAAGCAGCGCTTCTATGAAAGCTGGAAAAGGGACATTAGCCCTAGTAGCTGCTATGGCTAAGGCCAGCTGGGTAGGCAAAAAACCAGGATGAAAAGAAATTATTGCAACATAGGTTGCAGGAGTGAAGGTTGCTACAAGAGAGCCAATCCAACGAAGAGTCCTTAAAATCGAAGATATTATCCATCGATCGTAATGATCCTCAGGGCTTTGATAGAATTGATACATCCCCGCAGGAACTATAAGCGCAAAAGGACTATTATCTACTAAAATAGCTACCCTTCCCTCCACCAATCCTGCTACCGTTATGTCAGGTCTTTCGGTTACCTGTACTTGGGGGAAAGGAGATAGAGGGCTATCTTGTATCCACTGCTCTACTTGCCCTGATTCCATTATTTGATCTACATCAATAGTTGCCAGCCGTCTTTCAACTTCTTCGACCAATTCTTCATTTGCAATTCCCTTTATATAAACGTAGGCCACGTCTGTTTTACTCCTGCGGCCAAGACTGATAGTTTTAATAACCATGTTGGGGTCCTTGCATTTTCTTCTCAATAAGGCAGTATTCATCCTTAATGTTTCAGTAAAACCTTCTCTAGGTCCGCGTATAACTCCCTCGGTTTCAGGTTCAGATATGCTTCTAGTAGGCCATCCCCTAGCGCTTACAATTATAATCTTATCTGAACCCTCCACCATCAATGCTACTTCTCCAGACATAACGAACTTCATACATTCGTCCAAAGTGTCCTTAATTTTAATATCAGCAACAGTTAATGCATGCTCTTTAACCGCTGAAAAAGCTTTATCTAAATCTATAGCATCGCCACGTTTAGATTCCAGCAATGCAATCTCATACATAAGTCCCTTTAATATATGGTTATGAATTATAGTCTTATCAACTAATCCATCGATGTAGACCAAGGCACAGGGGATCCCTTGGGAACCAAGCTTGAATTCCCTAAACACAGCATCCGAACTTTCTTCTAAAAATGCTTTAAATTTTTCTAAATTTTCCTCAACGCTTTTAGAAAGAGTCAAGTCTACTTTTTCTTCAGAAGATAACTTAGGCGGATCATTTTCGCTCATAATTTTTAGATTTTTCGGGTTTTTCTTCTTTTCGATTATTTTCATAGTACCTCCAAAAATTTCAATAATTTTAAAACATTTCACCCTATAGCTTGTGCAGAAATGCTTCATTTATTCAGCTTCTTAAAAGGATTTAAAACATCAAACATATATCCACCTATATATCTTGTTAATCCCTTTCGAAAAATATATTTATAAGGAAAGCTGGATGTCATAATAATTTCAAATGCATTCATAGCATTTGGATTGTGCTTGAATAAATTGAAAAACATCTCCCCTTTTTTCCAGGAAGCTATGGCTGCTAGCAAAGACAAACGGCGTTCAAACATTATTTTCCTATTATAACTTGTTCTGTATCTATAGCAGATCCTATCAGGATATTCTATTGACTCCGCACAAATACTATCTACTGCCAGGGAAGCGCTGAGAAAAGCATGCTCTAAACCCTCTCCTGAAAAAGGATCTACGCCCCCCGATGCATCTCCAATCAGTAAAGTTCGACCTTGGCACAACCTTCTAGTAAATCCCCCTGCCGGTATAAATGCAGCTCTTGGGGAAATAGCAGGAATTGATATATTCTTATTGGAAAATACTCGGTGAAGAAATTCATGAAAATATTTATGTAATTTTTTATAAGCATAAGCTGATGCTCCAACCCCTATATTAAACCTATTTTTTACCGGAAAGCACCAGCCAAAGCCACCTAAGAAGGGGATACAATATAGCTCTATGGTAGCCTTGTCAACTATCTCGTCTTCTAGCTCTATTATCTGGCTGCAAGTATAGCCCATTTTATAAGGAGAAAATTTAGGTACTAGCCCCAGATGTTTTGCAGTAAAGCTAAAAACTCCATCTGCTCCTATTAGTATTTTGCAGTCAAATGCATTATCAGATGTATATATTCGAACTTTATCCCTCTCCTCTACGATTTTATCGACTATTATGCCGCCATAAAATTTAGCCCCCTGCTCTATCGCCTTGTTTAAAATAAAATTGTCGAAGTCTTTTCTCATAATGGTTGCACCTAGTGTAGTAGAGGCTTCCCATTTGATAGACTCCATTTTATGGCTATATAACTTTAATGAAGATATAGTATTTTGGATAGGCATATCTGCTTTCCAAGACCCCAAATATTTTTGCGCTCTAGTAGATAAAAAGCCTCCACAGCACTTATCCCTGGGAAATTTGTCTTTATCTATAAGCAATACTTTATATCCCCGTTTGGCCAGTAAATATGCAGCATAGCTTCCCGATGGACCTGCTCCTATAATGCCTATATCATATTGACTGATCATCTTCCTTTTCCTCTTTTTAAAGCTAATAATTGCGTTTAGAAAATTTGATATAAAAAAAGCAAGCTATAAATAGCTTGCTCCATGGAATTTATATTATGCAAACTTATTAAATACCAATCCCGTTAGAAGCTTAGGATAAAAATAAGTAGATTTTTGCGGCATTTTCTCCCCAGCATAGGAAACTGCCTGAATCTGCTTTACAGTAGTTGGAAGCATGAAGAATGCCATTTGCTGCCTTCCCTCTTGTACCTCCTTAACTCCTTCATCAATACTATGGGTATATGTAAGATTTTCTTGATTTGCTAATTGCTTATCCCCTATACCTAAAATATTTTCTAGCAATAGAGTATGCAGTATCGATACATCTAAATCTCTATATGACTCATGCCGGTCGGGATGGAATTTTTCCATAACACTTGGATCTTTTAATCTAAGCCTGTATACTGCATCCTTTTCACTGCCGTAATATACGAAAGTATGAAGACCTCCGTCTTCGAGAATCGATTCGATTTTTTTGCAAAGCTCATCGAAAGAAAGGTCGCCAGCTTCATATTTTTCTATATCAAAATTAACGCTGGCCTTTTGCAGAAATACTTCTTCATCGAAGTCGTCAACATTGCTTACTAAGCGGTGAGTAGGTAGAACCACAAGCCCTGGATCATCTATATCTACTAACATCATCATAACATAATTATATAATTCGTTGCCGGTATGATTGGGATTTTTTTCTCTCAATTCGTCCCTGTACGCCAAAGCGGTCTCATAGCGGTGATGGCCATCTGCAATAAAAAGCTTTTTGTCCGCCATTATATTTCTAATCTCATTAATAATATCGGCATCGGATATGGCCCAAACTCTTTCTGGGGATCCTGCAATACCTTTTTCTATCGATATAACTGGGTCGTTATTTGAGCAGAATTGTTTAAGGATTTTAGATATATCTTTATTTTCATCGTCATAAAGAGCAAAAACTTGGCTAAAATTCGCTCCACATGCCCTCATAAGATTCAGTCTATCTTCTTTGGGCTTTGATAACGTATTTTCATGGGGTAAAATAATTCCCTTTGAAAATTCCTCAAGCCGCACCAATGCGATAAAACCTGTTCTTGTATAATGTTCCGTATCTGATAGGGAAAATTCCTGTTGATATATGTATATGCAGGGCTCTTCCTCTGCAACTAATACCCTGCTATCTATCCAGTCCCGCAGGGTTTGTGCAGCGCGAGTGTATTTGTTATTAGTATCATCATCGCCGGACATTGCTTTCGAAAGTTCAAGTCGAATACAATTATATTCGCTAACATTATAATAGTTATCTTGCTCCTCAGGGGATATAACATCGTATGGAGGAGTAACCACATTCGATATATCGCCAACTATTTCATCATTATATCGTAATCCTTTAAACGGTATGATATCTGCCATAAAAATAAACGCCCCTTCCTTTTTATGATGTAATCATTGTATATGATTTTGGAAAAGGCGTCAAGAAAGTTGGCAAAACTTCCATTAATGAGTATATAAATCATTTTCCGATAAATCTTTTTCTTTTATACTATTTAGATAATCAATCAGATCTGAAGCCTCTTGTTTTGTGAGGGATTTGCTATCTGCTTTCTGATAGCGTTTGTTTATTATCGCTTTCATCTGTTCTTCAGTCAGCCCAGCGGCATTATATATTGCAAAAATAGCTCTCTTTTGAGCATCTGTTATAGGATCTTGAGTAGCTCCTTTTGTTTCATGGATGACAGGGCTATCTGCAATGCGATCTCCTTCATCCAGCTCAGGAGCAAATTGAGTTCCATAACCTAGAGCTGCTAAGGCCCGCCCATAGGCTTTGGTATAAGCCTTCTCTATATAGTCAGGGAAATCCTCGCCGGTTTCAGATCCTACTCCTATTTCTACGTTCCCCTTACTGTCGGTTACCTGAAGTTCGAAATAAGCGAAATTTCTTTCTAAATCGATTATTTTGTCCAATATGGCAGTCTTTGTATTTTCAGGATTTTCTGACCGAAACCATACCATTCTCCACTTGACTTCTAAATAATCAGCGTAGGAAGTTTCCCAGGTATTAGTTTTAGGGTTTCTCCTTCTCATAGGGAGTTTGGTCAGGTGTTTTTCAGGATTAAATACATCGGATGCCATTATTAATACTCCTTTGCTTAACCATATATTTTAAATATATTAAAAGTTTTATACAAATCTATTCTTAGTATGTGAAAAATAAATATTTTTGCTCATGTAATATTTGGAGTTTTTACACATATTTCTACTATTTCTACTTAATTTTTCGTATGTTTTTATCAAAAACAACTGAAACTATAGTATAAGCTGATTAAGGAGGCTGAAGAAATTGAAAAATAAGCAAATGAAAAAGGCAATAAACAATATGTTAACTGAATTCTCCAGTCAACTTGGCTTTGAGAGAAAAAGCAAGAATAATATGGGGCGCAACATTGCCATAGCTGCAGCTGGAGTTGTAGGTCTCTCATTGATTCGAAGACTTATAAAAAACAACATGGCATAACTCAATATACTAGACACTCTATAACCGATTAAGGAGAAGACACAAGTCTTCTCCTTTAATAAATTATAAATCGACATACATGTGCCATAATTTCTATATTTTATCCATTAAATTTTATCCATTAAATGATAACCGTTATATCGCGCTAGACCATACTGTGTACAGTTATGTATAATAATACATATTGTATGTATATATATAAATATGCTTTATTGTATTTATATTCAAGATGTTTCTACATATCCTCTCTACCCTTGGAAATATCAGCATTTGAAATATTCTTAGATTAAATTTATATTATGCGTAAAAGCATTCTTTTAAGAATACTATTTTGTAGTTTTACCCATGGTATGTCGCTAATCAGTGCAGAAAAAAGTTATTTGCACACTAATTTGGACTTGGCTTTGTATTAATTTGTATTATATAAATAAGCATACAAGCTTTCGGCAATTCATATTTATTAGTATAATCATAAGGGGGTTTTTTCATGTCTGGTATTCCTCTAATTATTGCTTTTATTATCGCTATTATATTAATGATTTATGCCATTTCCAAGCTAAAGATCCATCCATTCCTATCCATCATGGCCATTTCCCTGATCTTTGCGATTGTGGCAGGTATTCCGCTAACAGAAATTCCCGATGTTATCGGAACCGGTTTCAGCAACACCTTTAAGAGTATTGGCATCGTTATCATCTTCGGTGCACTCATTGGTACACTGCTGGAGAAAACAGGAGCTGCACTAAAGATGGCAGATGTAGTGGTACGCCTAGTAGGAAAGAAAAAACCTGAGTTGGCAATGCTGTTAATGGGTTGGATTGTATCCATTCCAGTATTTTGTGATAGCGGCTTTGTTATTCTTAATCCCATCCGAAAAGCCCTGGTAAAAAGAACAGGAAGATCCTCCGTAGCAAGCACCATCGCTTTGTCTATGGGACTCTACATTGCCCACTGTTTCATTCCGCCAACTCCCGGACCTATAGCTGCTGCAAACACGCTATACACCGGGGTTGGGCAAGATGTAAATCTGTTATTGGTAATAATATTCGGTATTCTCGCTTCTATCTTACCCCTCATCGCTAGTTACTTCTTCGCAATATGGGTCGGTAAAAGGGTAAAAGATAAAGAAGAGCTAGGCGAAAGCAACAAAGAACAAATTGTTCAAACATACGAAGAGCTGGTTGCAAGTTACGGCAAATTGCCCAGTGCCTGGTTATCCTTTGCCCCCATTGTAGTACCTATTCTTTTAATGGCTCTTTCTTCAGCATTAGCTATGGCTCAGATAGAGATACCTATCATCACCTTCTTGGGAACCCCAATTATAGCAATCGCAGTAGGCGTATTGCTGGCTCTCTATGTACTGGTTACACAAAAACGCACAGGAGATTTTTATGAGCTTATTGAGGAAACTCTAAAAGTATCGAGTCCTATCCTATTCATTACTGCAGCTGGCGGCGTCCTAGGCAATGTAATTGCAAATACCACTATGGTAGATTTCATCAAGGAAAATTCTACTGTATTAGCTGCAATGGGCTTGATGTTCCCCTTCCTGCTGTCGGCTATTCTAAAAACTGCCCAAGGCTCTTCCACCGTTGCCCTTACAACTACAGCAGGAATTATTGCGCCCATGCTGACTTCAATAGGCCTAGCCACCTCCGAATTAATCGCACTGACTGTAATTGCTATTGGCGCTGGCGCTATGACCGTTTCCCATGCTAATGATAGTTATTTCTGGGTGGTCACCAATTTTGGCAACATGAAGGTGGAAGATGGTTACAAAACCCAAACCCTAGGTACCTTAATTGTAGGCATAACATCCATTATTAGTGTTTACATCCTTTATTTATTCGTCAGATAATAAAGCTAGGTAATCAAATTTGATGATAAAAAATCAAAAAACATTTATAATTATAGGATAATTTGATATAGTAAATTTAGAAACGCCAAAGCATATGCTTTGGCGTTTCTGCAAAAATTATAAAAAAGGAGTAGCAAATACAAAAAAAGAAAAAAAACACAGGAAGGTGTGATTTCTTTGAGTTTGAAAAGCGACGCCTATAAAATTATCGATGCTGCCATAAAATCAGCACTGCCCGATACTGCAGTTAAAAAAGCATTGCAGGACTTGGAATTACCAGAGGGAAAACTGTTGCTAGTATCCATTGGAAAAGCAGCATGGTCTATGGCGAGAGCAGCAAGCGATATATTGGGAGACAAGATCGACGATGGTGTTGTCATTACAAAGTATGGCCACTCACAAGGAGAGCTGCCAAATATTCGGATCTATGAAGCGGGACATCCTGTCCCTGATGATAATTCCTTCGCAGCTACAGAACAGGCAATACAGCTTGTTTCTAACCTAACATCAAAGGATTTAGTATTGTTTCTAATCTCCGGTGGCGGTTCTGCGCTGTTTGAAAAACCTCTCGTGCCCAAGGAAACGCTAGAAGATGTAACCAAGCAATTATTGGCGTCTGGTGCTGATATTGTAGAAATCAATACTATTCGTAAACGGTTATCGGCTGTTAAAGGCGGTAAATTTGCTAAGCTGTGTGAACCAGCCCAGGTACTTTCTATAGTATTGTCTGATATTATAGGGGATCCACTGGATATGATTGCATCAGGACCCGCTTATCCAGATACTTCCACCAGCGAACAAGCCCTGGAAATCATTAAAAAGTATAATATATCAATTACCAAAGAAGTAGAAGAATTGCTTAAAGTCGAAACTCCAGATACAATCACCAATGTGAAAACAATGATAACAGGCAGTGTAAAGCAGCTTTGTGCCGCCGCTGAAAAAACATGTAGAGAACTAGGATATGAACCGATTATATTAACCGCCAGTCTAAACTGTCAAGCCCGGGAAGCAGGAAGTTTTATGGCCTCTATTGCTCAATATTATAATAACTCCGATAAATCCCTAGCTTTCATAGCAGGAGGAGAAACCGTGGTGCATGTAAAGGGTACAGGAAAAGGTGGGCGAAATCAGGAGCTTGCACTTTCGGCTGCTGAAGGTATTGCAGGATTGGACAATATCGCAATCTTTTCCATAGGCTCTGATGGCACTGACGGACCTACTGATGCAGCTGGAGGTTATGTAGATACTAACACGAAAAAGATTCTAGCCGAAAAAGGCATATCAATATTTGATGTGTTAGAAAACAACGATGCCTATAATGCTCTTAAACAATGTGATGGATTGATTATCACAGGCCCAACCGGCACCAACGTAAATGATTTATCGGTTTTGCTTATTAAAAGATAACCATAAGAAATTTTTATAAATAACTAATAAAAACAAGAACCACAGGATTATTCATTGTTTTAAGAAATCCTGTGGTTCTTTTTAAGCTTCTACAGAGCACCAAATTAGTTTTAAGGCATAAAAAAAGATTTCAACGCAACCGCTGAAATCTCAGAACTGGTGCCGGAGACCGGAATCGAACCGGTACGGTTTTCTTGAAAAACCGCAGGATTTTAAGTCCTGTGCGTCTGCCAGTTCCGCCACTCCGGCAAATT
>CALGOY010000309.1 GCA_937960725.1 uncultured Bacillota bacterium | reverse complement strand
ATATTTAAAGTACTTCCTTTAGATGAGATAAACAGCGATAAAGGTATGAGAATATCGGATATTGCAGGGGAGGGCAGAAAAGATATATTCTATACATCGGCAGAGACCCATTTGTTATCTCGGAATATAAAAATATCTGGAAAGATTGAGGATATAGCTCAAGAGGATAACTTTACCCTTGCCAGGAGAAATGGGCACTGGATACTTAGGGGAAGGCTAAATTTTGATGAAGGGTACGAAGACTTTACTATAGGTCTATCGCCGGTAGATACTCTTGTAAATTACGATGAGCTCCATGTTTCTTGGGATGCCATCAAAGAAAAAGTCCCTGCCGCTGTGGACGCATATACATCTCCCAACAGGGATATCGCATTAATAATAACCTCCAGCTATATAGAGATATATGCCATAAAAGATGGTGAAATAGCAGATGAGCCCTTAGGTAAGATAAAAGTCCGCAATGGGGAAACAGTAGTCATGGCCGAGTGGGCCACAGGGGAGTATGTGGCTCGATGGGAAAAAAGTATAAGCCAGCTAAACCCATTTATTGTAAATATATATTAGAAACAGAGTAGTTTTTTTAGTGACTTTTTTATACAAAGTGATATAATTAAATATAATTAGTAAGGGTTAAGGAGGTTTTGGGATGAGTACGATAATAAAAGACAACTCTATTGTGTTATTTCAGGGAGACAGCATTACTGACTGCGGTCGCAGCCGGGAGAATGATGAGGATCTAGGATATGGCTATGCTAATATGGTGGCAGCATGGTTCAGCGCTGCTTATCCGGAAAAGAATGTTAAATTTATAAACCGTGGGATTAGTGGAAACAGGGTGAGGGACCTCGTAGCTAGGTGGGAGGAAGATTGCATCAAGCTAAAACCATCTTTTGTATCTATACTCATCGGAATAAATGATTGCTGGCGCAGATATGACAGAAATGATCCAACATCTGTAGAAGATTTCAAAGCAGGCTATCGAAAGATCCTAACCCAGATTAGGGAAAATCTCGATGCCCAAATATTAATATGCGAACCCTTTGTGCTCCCATATCCGGAAGATAGAAAACAGTGGAGAGAAGATCTGGATCCTAAGATACAGGCTGTTCGGGAGCTGGCCCAGGAGTTCAAAACTCTGTACGTTCCTTTAGACGGCTTGTTTGCCGCTGCCTGCACCAAAAGAGAGCCAAAGTTTTGGGCAGCAGACGGGGTACACCCCACCCAAGCAGGCCATGCTCTTATTGCCCAAGCTTGGCTTAAAGCAGTGAAAGCTTAACATATTTATGGCAGTTCGGCCTTGGATTTTACCGATATGGCATACTCGGAAGGTGTCATATCGGTAATTTTTTTGAATACATTTGAAAAATAATGTACTGAACTAAAGCCGAGCTTGTCTGCAATTTCTGAAAAATTATAGTTTTCTTCCCTGATTAGCTCCGTAGCCTTTTCGATCTTTAAATGCCTGAAATACTGAATGATCCCTGTATTTAGCTTTTCTCTAAATAGATCTTTTATCCTGGTGCGGCTTAAGCCAAATTCTTCGCAGAAATCATCTATGCTAAGGTTTTTATCTATATTTTCTTTCATAAAACATATAATGCGGTTTACCAGGTCATCTTCAACCCTGCGCCTGGTTAAAAAGGATACCCTGTCTTGATTTTGTACGGCAGTATTATTTCTTATAAAAGTTATGAGGAGCATCTCTAGATATATTTTTATTAGCTGCTGCGCCCCGAAAACTTCATCAGGCCTTTTATTCTTTTCTGTAATAAACTCATTTAACCTCTTGTCAAAACAAAGGGTTCGCTCTTTAATTAAGTTGGCAAGTATAGTTTTTTCTTGTTCTCCTGCTTTTAATATTTTATTCTCGAAAAACTTCATGGCCGGGCTGTTACACACAAAGGATACGACGATCAAATTGGGAGCTATTTTACCATTAGCCCACACGCTGTGAAATTCATTGGGCTTGTGGAATATAATCTCTCCTTGCTCCAGCTGATAGCCCTCGGTATCAGCCATAACTTCCGCTTGTCCTTTGTCAACATAAAGAAATTCCCAAAAGTCATGGCTTTCCCCTGGAAATACAAAATCTTTGGCATATTCAAAATAAAACAGGCTGACGATTCGTTCTACTTCTATGACTTTTTCAAGCTTTATCCTTGGAAACTTATCTTTTTTGGCCAAACCCATCTCCTCACATTTCTAAAAAATGTCCAATTTTATAAATAAATAGGCTTCTTGTGCAAAGAAAATTTATCGATTTTGACGTATAATTAAATAGCAAATATACCATATATTATAATGACCTTTGTAATCGATATAAGCCTAATCAAATACTATCAAATTTTAAATATTAAATCAATAAAGGGAGGAGCAACAATTGAAAAAAGGTATTAACATCTGGTCGTTTAAAGCGGGTATGACGATTGCTGAGTGTATGGCTATGGCCAAAGATGCCGGCTTTGATGGAATTGAACTTAGCCTTGATGAAGAAGGGGAGCTTAGTCTAAATAGTACTGAAAAAGACGTCTTAAGAATTAAGGAAATGGCTGAGAATGAAGGAATTGAGATTGCTAGCTTAGCAAGTGGACTATATTGGTCCTATCCGGTAACTAGCTCTGATCCTGCCATTAGACAGAAATCAAAAGATATCGTAAGGAAGCAGTTGGAGTTTGCAGCCCTTTTAGGAACTGACGGTATTTTGGTAGTACCCGGCGCTGTTGCAGGCCTTTCACCAGACAGCGAAGTAGTACAGTATGATGTAGCGTATGAGCGAGCTTTGGAAGCATTCACTGAGCTAAAAGAAGATGCTGAAGCCCATAAAGTCAGCATATGTCTAGAAAACGTATGGAACAAATTCCTGTTGTCTCCAATGGAGATGAGAGATTTCGTAGATAAGATTGATAGCCCCTATGTAGGCGTCTATTTTGACGTGGGTAACGTCATATACACAGGATATCCCGAGCATTGGATAAGAATCCTTGGTAAGCGGATAAAGAAAGTACATTTTAAAGATTTTAGAAGATCCGTAGGAACTTTAGATGGATTTGTGGATCTGCTGGCTGGAGATGTAAACTTCCCTGAAGTGGTGAAAGCATTAGAAGAAGTAGGTTATGACGATTATGTAACAGCAGAGATGATACCCAACTACACCCACTATACTAACCAGATTATATATAACACATCTAAATCTATGGATAAGATTTTAGGAAGGTAATTTTTACGATTTAAAAATTTCGCAAGTGGAGGAAGCGGCTTCAACCGTTTGAGCAAAGCGAGTTTTGAAGCCGCCCCAAAGCGAGTATTACAAGCTCTTAGTTTTCAAATTTAGTTGCTGAAATACTATTATATATCCTGTAATATATAATAATATAAATATCCTATGATTAAAATTTGTAAATAATAAAAATGCATAAAGGAGATGGAGGCAATATGTTAAAAGTAGGATTAATAGGAATTGGCTTTATGGGAAGGGGCCATTTGGACAACTATATAAGATTGGAATCTGAAGGTTTTCCAGTTAAGTTAGTAGCTATATGCGACATAGACGAAGATAAGTTTCAAAACAAGTTCGTTCCTGGAAATATAGATGTAGGCAATGCAAAGTATGACTTCTCAAAATACAATCTATACACAGACATCGATGAGATGCTAGAGAAAGAAGAGTTAGATTATGTAGATATTGCACTGCCCACTTACTTACACGCTGAGGTAACAATAAAGGCTCTCAATAAAGGTATACATGTTTTATGTGAAAAACCCATGGCATTGAATGTAGAAGAGTGCCAGGCTATGATTGATGCTGCGGAGAAGAACAATAGAAAGCTTATGGTAGCACAGTGTCTGCGATTCTGGCCTGCTTATGAATACCTAAAGGAGTGCGTAGAAACTAATAGGTTTGGCAAGGTGCTAGGAGCTTACTTCTTCCGTGGAGGCGGAACTCCCAAATGGTCATATCAAAATTGGCTGATGCACAAGGAAAAAAGCGGTGGAGCTCTATTGGATCAGCACGTACATGACGTAGATATGATAAACTGGCTATTTGGTACTCCTAAAGCTGTATCTACAATAGGTAAAAATGTTATCCCCACCAGTGGCTATGATATAGTATCCACTCGATATATCTATGAGGATGGAAAAGTAATAACTGCAGAAGATGATTGGGTATTAAACGGAGATTTTGGATTTGAAATGTTGTTTAGAGTTAACTTCGAAAAAGGCAATGTGGTCTTTAAGAAGGGCGTATTAACGGTGAATCCAAATGATGGTGAATCCTTTACTCCAGACTTGCCGAAGGAAGACGGATATTATAGGGAGATAAAATACTTTGCCAATGCGCTGCTAAATGATACTCCCATTGAGGTTGCTTCACCTTACAGCACTATGGAAACCATACGAATTGCACAGGCTGAGATGGAGTCTGCTGACAATGGCGGTAAGTTCGTAGAGCTTTAAGGGAGAGTGAATAGAATGTATCATTTAGATATAGGGGTAATTGTATCCCTAGAGAGCTTGCTTGAAAAGGGGACACAGGAGATCCAGGAATTAGGCCTTGATACATGTCAGGTAAATGCCTGGAACGTCGATATGTTGACAGAAGAAAATGGCCAAAAGCTAAAAGATATTGTGGGAGATAAGGTAAAGATAGCCAGTGTATGGGTAGGGTGGCCGGGCCCTAAAGTGTGGGACTTCATAGACGGCCCCGCTACTTTGGGGTTGGTGCCTAAAGAATTTAGGTTTGTTAGGATGGAGGCCCTAAAGAGGGGCGCATGGTTTGCTAAACAGTTGGGAGTAAGCGATATCGTCACCCACGTCGGTTTCATACCAGAAAATCCTTCTACTACGGAATACAGAGAAACAGTGATCGCAATAAGGAATGTAGCTTCATACTGCAAGGATCTAGGCATTTATTTCAACTTTGAAACGGGGCAGGAAACTCCTATCACCCTTCTTCGAACGATAGAGGACGTAGGACTGGATAACTTAGGGATAAACTTAGATCCAGCAAACTTACTTCTCTACGGCAAAGGCAATCCCATAGATGCCGTGGATATGTATAAAGAGCTTATACGGGGCGTACATGTAAAAGACGGAAAGTATCCTACCAATGGGCGTCGTCTTGGAGAGGAGACTCCTGTAGGGGAAGGGCTGGTTAACTTTCCGGTGCTTATCGACAAACTAATAAAGTATAATTATAAAGGTCCCCTAATTATAGAGAGAGAGATAACAGGGCCTCAACAAAAGGAAGATATTTTAAAAGCTAAGGATATACTGATAGGCATTTTGCAAAAATACTAAAATTTAAACAGGGATGATCGTATAATGACTAAACAATACAACGTGGTACTGGTGGGCTGCGGCCATATGGGTGCAGCCCACATGGATGACATATATTATAGGGAAGATATAAACATAGAAGGAGTTGTAGACTTGGACCCTGAAAAAGCGAAGCTCTTTGTACGGAAGTATGGAGCTACAGATTTTAACCTAATTAACAACAGAAGTCTCCCATCTTCTATAAGTGGGAGATGAATGTTACTTGACAATTCCTTCCTTTATGATATAACCAGTATTAGAGGAGGGAGCTGAGTAAATACAATGCAATTAGATACTAATAATCATTCAGTATTCTTATTATATTATCATCTTGTATTAGTAACTAAATATCGAAGAAAAGTAATAAATGATAATATATCAAATAGACTAAAAGAAATATTTGAGAAAATACAAGGGAATTATAATATTATATTACAAGAATGGAATTACGATAAAGACCATATTCATATATTATTCAAAGCACATCCTAATACAGAAATATCTAAGTTTATAAACGCATATAAAAGTGCTTCATCAAGATTGATAAAGAAGGAATTTCCTGAAATTAAAGAACAACTTTGGAAAGAATATTTTTGGTCAAGAAGTTTCTGTTTACTTACAACAGGTGGAGCACCTATTGAAATAATAAAGAAATATATAGAAAGTCAAGGAAAGAAGGCGTAAATATGCTTAAAGCATATAAATATAGAATGTATCCTACAAAAGAACAACAAGAATATTTTGCAAAAGTGTTTGGCTGCGCAAGGTTTATATACAATAAAATGTTAGTAGATAAAATAGAATACTATAAACAAACTGGAAAAATGCTAAAGACTACACCTGCAAAATATAAAAAAGAATATCCTTTCCTAAAAGAAGTAGATAGTTTAGCTCTTGCTAATGTTCAGCTTAATTTAGAAAGAGCATATAACAACTTTTTTAGGGATAATAGCATAGGGTTTCCTAAATTCAAAAAGAAAAAAGGATATCAATCCTATACAACAAATAATCAAAATGGGACAGTTGATATAGATAATGGATACTTAAAAGTTCCGAAGTTAAAAACAAAGATAAAAATAAAACAACATAGACAATTTGAAGGAATTATTAAGTCAGTAACAATATCTAAAACACCAACAGGTAAGTATTATGCTTCAGTATTAGTAGAAACAGAGAAAAAGGAGTTACCAAAAGTAGATAAAAAAATAGGAATAGATTTAGGATTAAAAGAATTTGCTACTCTTTCAGATGGAACAAAAGTAGAAAACCCAAAGTGGCTAAGAAAAACTGAAAAGAGGATAAAAAAGATTCAAAGGGATTTGTCAAGGAAACAAAGAGGTAGTAAAAATTATGAAAAAACAAGAATAAAACTTGCTAAATTACATGAAAAAATAGCTAACCAAAGAAAAGATTTTCTTCATCAATTGTCCTCTAAAATTATACACGAAAACCAAGTGATAGTTTTAGAGGATTTGA